>CBFGYC010000018.1:0-10922 GCA_965652985.1 uncultured bacterium
TTGGTGATCCCACGGGGAATCGAACCCCGGTTGCCAGGATGAGAACCTGGTGTCCTAACCGCTAGACGATGGGACCTTGGTCCCCTCTGGGGTCCCCGCGAAAACTCGTTTTTCGTGGGGCCTATGGAAGGGACCATTTACCGAATAACTGTACCAAAAAACAGGACTACTGTCCAGGTTGAGTGATCGGTGTGCCGCCGAGCTCCGCGACAACTTTAAGGAGCGTCTTTGGAGTGATCTCTGCTTTTATGAGGTACGCATCGACGTCGTGTTCCATAGCGATGCGTGATTCTTCGTCTTGATCGAAGTTGGTCATGACGATGATTTTGGTGTTCGGGATCAAATCTTCTTTGCCACGTAGCGCCTGGAGAATTTCGCTGCCCCGACGTTCGGGAAGCATGATATCAAGCAGAATCAGGTCGTATGGCTTGTTACGGGCCGCCACCAAGCCGTCATTGCCGTCTACCATCCAGTCGACATCGTAGCCGGCTCTCTTGAGGCTCCTGACATACATCTCACCGATGAAACGGTCGTCTTCGATACAGAGAATTGTTTTAATAGCCATAAGTACCTTTAGTATACCATTATTCTTTCAAAGCACGAGGCGTGAGCCGAGCTTTAGAGGGAGGAGTGAGAGCCCGAATTTACTTCGGGCACGAAACGGAGGGATATTCCCTCCTTAGCTTCTGTACATCGAGTGGTTCTTGATCCAACCCTCGCCTTTGCCGATAAGGTTCTCGTTGCTATTGTCATTCGCCCACAGCTTTTCTGCGACAGTAGAGAAAATCGGGAGGCTGAACGAGAACACTGAACCCTGGCCTTCGGTGCTCTTGACGCTGATGGTGCCGCCGTGCGATTCAACGATTGCTTTACAGATATAAAGGCCGATTCCGGTACCGGCGACGGTTTCCCGTGAACGGTGAGAGCGGTAAAACTTGTGGAAGAGGTTGCCGATGACTTGATCGGGCATACCGATGCCCCTGTCTTCGACGGATACGGTCACGAAGTCATTCGTCGCGGTGGCGGTGACGTTAACCGTACCGCCGTCATGGCTGTATTTGATGGCATTGTCGATAAGATTGCCTAGTACCTCACTGATTCCGGTAGCATCGGCCGCGACTGTCGGTAGTGTGTCAGGAAGATCGACCGAAAGCAGTCTCCTTTGTGAACTGGCGCGCAGCTGCATGTCGTCTTGAATCGAATCGTAGATATTCGCGAGCGTGTCTTCTTTCAGCCGAAGCTTGAGATGGCGACGGTCGTAGCGTGAAGCGTTCAGGATGTTATTGATGTAGCCACTCAGACGGTTGGCTGAAACGACAAGGCGTGAAAGCAGTTCAGTTTGCTCTTCATCGAGAGTGGTATTTAGCTCTTCGCCGAGGACATCGAGATAGCCGCGGATGACGGTGATTGGACCACGTAGCTCATGCGCGGCGAAGGCGATAAAATCGAGGTCATCGTCTTCGGGTTGATAAGTGCCGCTGCGGTCGAGCATCGTTAGGACAACTTCGGCCGTCTTCCCTTTTTGGTAAGAGGCGCTTATGTCGTAAATCTTGCGGTCTTCTTCGCCAGGTATTTTATTGGCGATACGTTGCCATACTTTTTCGGCGTGAACACTGTGTTCACTACATTCCTTTACCCATTTTTCTAGGCTGTCGCTAGCATCGAACAAAAGGTCAAGGCTGGTGTCGCCATCCGGGTCGATGCGCACGGGCGCTGCTTTGTTGGCGTAGATAATCCCACCGTCCGAGTCCATGGCGACGAAACCGACCGGAAGCGTGGCGAGCATATCATCAAAGTCTACTTTTGACTCGGCGTCCGTCTCGCTGCTGGGCTTGTTTCGTTTTGATGAGATGGTGTACACGAGCTGGAGAAGCGGTTTGAAACCATCGCGCTCGAAGTGGCGGTCGTTTGGATTCGGTGGTGTGACGATGGTCGGCTCGCCCGAAATATGCGTGAGTGCGGCTGATATGTCACCTAGTGGAACGATAAGGTTCATGACCAAGATGACGTTTAAGAGCGCGGCGGCTGCCAGCGCGGCGACAAGGGTTATGACCAGTGTGTCAATCGCGGTGATGGCTCCTGTAATCATAAGCGCGAGGCCGATAACGAGCGTACCGATCATCTGTACGGCGATGGTATACAGAAGTGCTCGCTTGCGATATCGTGGCCAGTAATCACCGACCTTAGGTGGAATCGGAATCTTTTTCATTTTTACGGCTGCCATGAGATACTTCCTCCGCCCGACGTCGGTACGGCGGCGATCCAGGTTTGGCCACGCACGAGTGGCACTTCTTTGCCTTCGCTGTCAGTGATGATTAGTGGCGATCCTCTGTCGGCTTTGTGCCAGGTGACTTCTTGGGCGATGCCGTTTTGGAATAGGATAGCGCTACCGCTACCGGTAGTGGTGATTTGCTCACGGTAGCCATCTTCAAGAACGCGCTGCATGTTGACGCGGAGCGCAATGATGCTGGAAGGTGTGATTTGGCCTGCCTCACGGTCGGTGTGCGCTACGCCACCGAGTGACCTGTTATAGCAATTACACTCTCCGTTGTATGCGTAGGCAGTGTTGTATGTGGGGCTGCTGAAATTTATTGCTATGCTGGTAGCGTTTGGTTCGGCCGCAGGCGCGTCGTCCGTTCTTGGAAAGCTCGCAAAGGTAGACTGCGTGTAGCCCTTGGCGGCATTGAGCGCATCGAGATTCGCGAAACTGGTATAAACATTATGCGGTGCATAACGATCGGTCGCGCGCCAATAGGTGCCGGCATTAAAGAACTGGTCGATATCACGGTAGTTGCCGTTTCGTACTTCGGCGAGCGCGGCGGCGCTACCACCGACGTGCGCGATCGAGCCGTTGTACGGCGCGGCCCAATCAAGATAGTACATGCGGAGGCTGCGGACCGGACCGATGAGCTGCGGTTTTTTATGTTGGTAGACTGCCAAGAAACGTGTGATACCACCTTCAGCGATCGCCTCGTACACGACACCCGCATTTTTAAGGCCAGATTGTGGTCGGGCATCTGGGCTGTTTTCAAGCATGATGGTCGTGACGGGCGCAGTTAAAGCGGCCTCGTTTTCTACCTGTTCGCCGGTAAGAAGCGAATAATGCTTCACAGGCTCAGGCTTTGGCTCTTCTTTTTGTACCACTTCCGGTTCGGTTTCCACGGGTTTTTGATTAAGAATCAAAAAGGTCGTAGTGCCGGCGATAATGATGATCAGACCGGCGAGGACGGCGTAACTGATTTTTTTGTGATGGCTCACCCAAAGGCGTAACCGGTTAAACGGTGACGTGCTCATATTCATGCTAATGGTTATTGTAGCAGAATTATTTCAGGGCCGCGAGAGCGGTTTCGAGCCGAGCGAGTGTCGTGTCCTTACCGAGTACCGCGAGCGTGTCGGGTAGCGCTGGGCTGAATGGCGCCCATGAGACGGCCAGGCGAACGAGGCTGAAGAGCACTCCTGGTTTTTGGCCGGTTGTCTCGAACAGTAGATTAAACGTTTCCTGGAGCGATGCGCTATCGAACTCGCTGTCCTTTAGCGCGCCGATTGCCTGCCTTAATAGCTCAGCGATCTGACTTCGCTCAAGTTTTTTGAGCTGCTTGTTATCATCGAGCATCGTCCAACGTGGTGCTGGTTCCTCAAAGAAGTAGTTCGTGAGAAGCGGTAGGTCCGCGAGCGTCTTGAGGCGGTCCTGGGCGAGCGCGAGCACTTGCTTCCTGTGCTCTTCGCTGGCTGTCTTGGCGCTTTCTGGCCAGAAATCTTTGACCCTCGTTTCGAGCTCTTCTAAGGATAGTTCGCGGATGAGTTGTCCGTTCATCCACTGTAGACGCTTTTCGTCAAAGCGGGCGCCGCCCCGCTGTACCCTATCGAGGCTGAATGTGCGAATCAACTCTTCTTTCGTGAAAATTTCTTGCTCGGTACCGTCGTTCCAGCCCATGGTGGCAATGAAACTCATCATCGTTTCAGACAAGTAACCGTCACGGATGTAATCAAGTACGTCTTTTGCGCCGTCGCGCTTGCCGAGTTTTTTATTACCCTGTTCGTTGAGGATGTGCGGCATATGCGCGAAGACAGGTAGGTTCAGATTTCGGCCGGAAGCGAGGTCGCCGTCATTTGCCTCAGGCGCGCTCGGCGCTAACTGACCATCTGTCTTGCCTCGCTCTGCTGGAAAAGCAGAGCCTTCGTCAAATGCCGCAACCTCGCTTCCGGTTGGAGCCATATTGAATCCGAGTGCTTCGTAAAGGGCGAGAAAATTCGGCATGCTACTGATGAATTCTTGGCCACGAATAACGTGCGTGATTGCCATTTCGGTATCATCGATGATGTGGGCGAAATTGTAGGTCGGGTAGCCATCTGATTTGATGAGGATGAAATCATCCACTACTTCGGCACTTGTTGTGATGTCGCCCATCACCTCGTCGTGGTACGTGTAGCTTTTGGGCTCGCTTTTGAAACGAAGCGGTGTCGTGCCATCCCAAGCCGGTGGATTTTCGGGGCGATGATTACGGTACAAGAAGGCGCGTTTTTCTGCCTGTGCTTTTTCACGGAATGCCTGCACTTCTTCTGGGGAATATGGATCGGCGTAGGCGCGGCCGTCATCAATCAACTTTTGAGCCCATCGTTTGTATATGTCGAGCCGCTCGCTTTGGATGTACGGTCCGTGTGGCCCGCCGATATCAGGACCTTCGTCGTAGTCGATGCCGATAGCTTTGAGGCTGGCGATAAGATGTTCGGCACTCCCGGCTACTTCACGCTTTTTGTCGGTATCCTCGAAACGGAGGACGAATTGGCCACCAGCTTGCCGGGCTACCAAAAAGGCAAAAAGCGCGGTGCGGATACCGCCGACATGAAGATATCCAGTTGGGCTGGGCGCGAAGCGTGTGCGAACAGATTGAGTCATGCTTAGTAGTATACCAGATATGAAGAGGCGCTAGCCGAACTTTAGGGGGAGGAAAGCTTCTGCTCGAATTTATTTCGAGTGAAGCTTGGAGGGGTAAGCCCCTCCTGTAACTATAGCGATGTCGCTATGCTGCGCACCTGGCTGGTCGATAACGTCGCGTCGCCAGTAATCGTGTAGAGAATACCGCCGTTTACCCATGCGGCGTTGCCTTCGTGGGCGTAAATAGTGAGGCCGCGCTCTGAATATGGCACGACAGCGTCACCCCAGTTGGTCTTGACATAGTTCTCTCTGACAGCGGTTGAATCCCAGCTGGTTTGTTGTTGGGTGATGGTGTAGTTTTGTGGTCCGGCATTGGCGGCGAACTTAAGACTGACAGATCCTTGATCGTAGTTGACCCCAGCAAGCCGGTAGCCGTCTGGGCGGTATCCAGGGTAGCTGGCATCGATGCCAGCTTGATTAGCAGCGACACGCACCGATAGATTCCGCCAGTAATCGTGTAGAGAATACCGCCGTTTACCCATGCGGCGTTGCCTTCGTGGGCGTAAATAGTGAGGCCGCGCTCTGAATATGGCACGACAGCGTCACCCCAGTTGGTCTTGACATAGTTCTCTCTGACAGCGGTTGAATCCCAGCTGGTTTGTTGTTGGGTGATGGTGTAGTTTTGTGGTCCGGCATTGGCGGCGAACTTAAGACTGACAGATCCTTGATCGTAGTTGACCCCAGCAAGCCGGTAGCCGTCTGGGCGGTATCCAGGGTAGCTGGCATCGATGCCAGCTTGATTAGCAGCGACACGCACCGATAGATTCGGCAGGTTTATATACGTCAGATAGCCAGCGAGGAGGAGTAGCGACAAAGCCATCGAAGCGACGCTTAGGAACTTTGGAGCTCTGCGGGCGCGAGGGACTTGCTTCGCTGCCTCATGGCGAGACGGAGCTCCCGCCAGTGCTTGGTCGATTGCTTCTTTTTTGATGACGGATGATGGTTTCGTGGCGACAGCAGCCCTAGCTTCGGCCGGTCGTGCTTGCTGCAGACGCTCCTCGGCCTTTTTCGCGATCGGGTGCGCCGTAGCTGGGCGCATATCGCTTACCGGGCGAGATCTTGGAGCGATATCCATGACGCGGGGTGCGAACTTGGTAACGTGGTGGCTTTTCGCGCTTGATGGCGCAACGACACGCTTTACATCGGAGCGTTTTTGAATCATAGATGCAGGCTTTACGTTCCTAGCTACCGTTCGGGACACCTGGGTGCGTTGGTGTACCTGGTGCGATGTCTTCGCTTTTCGCATGGCTGGAGCCGTGGTTGCCCGGCTGTTTTCTCTCTTGCCTACCGGCATTCCCGTGACTGCGTCGTATAAAACTCCGTTTACTAAGATTGTCGCTTTTTCCATACCCCTCGCACCTTTTTATATACTCTAGCGTTATACCCATAATAGTAGCGACCTGAAAGCGTTTATGCAAGAGTATTTCGCATATGCAAGTGGTATACTAAAAACTTTTCGTTTCGTGTAACACGTCGTTACTTCGGAAATGACTGCAAGCAGTCGTTTCGCTCAGTTCCTAGTGTTATACTAGTACTTAAGATGTATAGCCCACCAGCGCCTGGCAAAAAACAAACCATCAAGCAGATAGCGATATATACCCTCATGACACTATCTGTGATCGTGGTCGTTGCGATATTGATTCTCGTCATGCTTGGCTATCGACTGAATAGGACTACCGGTACGCTCGAACAAGGCGGCCTTGTGCAGCTGAACTCAACCCCGTCAGGTGCGAGCCTGATGGTAAACGGCACGAGGCTTGGGGCGACAACCTCAACGAAAACCACTCTCGCTCCCGGAAGCCATACCATTACCATGTCCAGGAGTGGGTATACGCCGTGGCAAAAAACGGTCGACGTGAAAAGCGGCACGATTCTTTGGCTCAACTATGCTAGATTGATACCACTTGACCGACCGGTGGAAGACATTGCGACACTTCCCGGTGTCACGAGTAGTATTTCGTCGCCAAACCGACAGTGGTACGCGGTGACCACGGAAAAGACTTCGCCGACAATCCGTTTGGTCAATATAAACACCGATACGCCCGAGATCAAAACACTGACGCTCCCCGAGGCAAGCTACGCAAAAAGTGAAAACAAAGAGACTGAAAGCTTTACGCTGGTGTCGTGGGATCCGTCAAACCGCTATGTGCTTCTGGAGCACATATACGACGAAAAGAACGAATGGCTCGTCGTTGATGTCCAGGATATTTCCCAGACAAAAAATATCACGACTATTTTTGACATCGCCATGGAGAAGCCGCAGTTCAGTAGAGAGGACACGAACGTCCTCTTCGCGATCATCGAGGGCGATGTCAGGCGTATAGATATCAACGCGTCGACTATTTCCGCTCCACTCGTGCGCAACGTCGCGGAGTTCTCTTTTTATGACCAATCGATACTTCTGTATGTCACGAAACTGAATGAAGAAACCAAAAGCCGAAGTGTCGGCTATAAGCAAGAGAATGCCAACGAGCCGCGTGCCATTAGGAGCTACAGTGACGATGGTACCATCCCGCTTCACTTGAGTTTAGGTAAGTATTATAGCCAAACATATGTCGGAATCGCCTATGGCACCACGGTCGACATACTGAGCGGCTCCCTGCCTCGTAGCGATTCGGAAGACTCGCTGACACTCACCGCGGTCGCTACTATGTCCACGTCTGAACCAATCAATTTCTTTGCCAACAAGACGGATGGACGATTTTTCGTGGCTCAGCATGAAAACAGCTACAGCGTGTATGATTTGGAGCTGCAAAAAGCGACCATGACGACCCTAAGGGGCGAAGCCAGGCAGGAGAAGGAAATCCGTTGGATCGACGGCTACAATGCCTGGAGCAGCCTGGATGGCGTGTTGCGTTTTTATGAGTTTGACGGTGCGAATCAGAACGACATCATGCCGATTGTCGCAGGCCAAAACCCGGCTCTGAGCCCGAATGACCGTTTTATCTATGCCCCTACGGTAGACGAGACGGGCGTCTATCACCTATCGCGTGTTCGATTAATCTTATAGCCCAAACAATCGGCTGAGTAAGGTCGGCGAATTGCCTGGCATCGCAGCCTGTTTTGTCGCGGCTTCTTCGCTTGGTGCCGCCGCCGCTTCGAGCGGATTCGGGCTGATTTGTTCTGCCGTGACCAACAGACGGTTTTGGGCCGTGCCAAGAGGGACGCAGGTGATGAGCGTCATTACGGGCTTTCCGCCGGTATCATAGACCAATTTCTGTACGTCCGTAGGCCTCACGACTTCCTTTTTCGTGATGCTGTACGTGTAGCGAGCACCGAGGTAGTTGACGTAAAACGTGTCATTTTCTACCAGCTGCTCAAGTCGGGCGAAGATAAATTTGTAGTCGCCTGGGTCGAAAAGATCATTGCTCGAGTGTCCTGAAAGCACGGTGTTCCCCACTTGACCGGGACGGCTATTGGCGCCAGGAATTCCAAACCAAGCGACGCCTTGTTCCATCGCCTGTAGCTGTGAGGCCTGGTCGGGCCTTGTGTCGTACACAACGGGGACATCCACGTTGATTTTCGGTATTATCAGCCGTGGCTCTTGGCTGACCGGAACGCTTAAATTCGGGTCGACGATAATATTGGCCGGGTTGATGCTTCCTGGGCTCACGTAGGCTTCGACGTTCGCGAAGAGCACTCTGTTATATTGGAGAAATAGGAAGAGGATCATGGTGAGACCGGCCGCCAAGAAAGGCATGAAATGCTTACTTGACCTAGCCTGTACCGCGGATTCCCTGACGTTTCCTAGAAGGTCGGCTTTCAATGTGCGGTACGCCGCATCATTCTCAGGGGTCTCGTCTGGAGCTTCTTGCCGACCATCTTGAGAAGTGGTCGCGGCGTGTGTCTCGATCGTCTGACGCATACGATACACCTCGCCAAGGTAGTGGCGTTCGTAGTACTGCTGGTAATAATCTTGCCAGGCGCTGTGGTACTGCTTCCACTGATCTTCCTGTATCTCTGTCCTGTCGTCCTCGTGGGTCCGGTTGTACGGGCTATCCTCACTGACGTGGCTGGCACGAGCGAAGGCCTGCGCTTTCGCAAGTTGCTCTGCGTCATCGCTGGCCTCGGGATCGGCGTTCTGCTGGTATATGTTTTCGATCTGCCCTCTGACAACACCGGCGGCGGCATCATTCGTCGCCTGCCCACGCGCAGACTGAACGCCAGCATGAACAGTCGGATGTAAATACGTCCGCTTAGGTATCTGCGGGTTAGGTCTGCGAGAATTATCTGGGGGCATGAGTAATGTCGTTTCCTCTTTCTTCCAGTATACAGCATTCAAGCCACACTTATCTGTGAGTGCTTGTCTATAAACGAAAATGAATTCTGGTACCGCGAGCCGGATTTGAACCGGCACGAGCTAAACGCTCAAGAGATTTTGAGTCTCTCATGTCTACCATTCCATCACCGCGGCAAGTGGTTTCAGACAAGCTACATTGTACCACAGCAACAGGGGTTACGAAACTGCAAGACTGGCCGTCACCGCTTCGAGCGGGGTTTTTTGGTTCCAGAGCCAGTAGGTCGCCGCTCTTGCCGCCGTTTGTCCGCGCCAAATCGCCATGGCGTTCTCCCAGGGCGTCGTCGTGACATGTCCGTCGTGCGCAGCTATTAGATAATCTTTGTGCAGTACCATGATAGTGACTGGATAGGTGGAGGTGAATTTATGCACCGCCTCGACAAGACCGACGAGCTGCATGCTAAACGTCAACACCTTTGGGTAGTACACGCCGCTAAATAACTTTTGCAGTTGGGCGAACGACACGACAAGGAGCGTTTCTGGCCGCTCGACGAGACGACTAGGGTTATTCTTCATAAGATCGACTGCGTCTCTCGTGATCGTAAGAGGGCCCTCGTATCGTTCTAAGAACTGCTCGTAAGCGATGGCTGTTTCGCTATTCCTGCCCCCGTCGCCGATAAGTAGGATACCAGTTGCCCACTCGCCTAACGCTACCATTTCTGGCAGGCCATTTTTAGCCAGGCTACCAGAGGGCGTGGTTTCAGCGAACACCGTGTCGGTGATGCTTGTCGGAATCGTTCGTTTGAGCACATCCGGCAGGAGTACCTTGACGTGCCCCGCTCCAGCCGACAGCGCCGTCCCGTATGCTTCGGCAACGCCAGCGAAGCCAAGCTTGTTGCCGCCAATGATACCGAGTCGCCCTGAAAGGTCGCGGCGCTCGGGCTTACTCCATTCGATATCTGGAAAAAGTGGCTTCTCGGCGGTCTGTTTCTGCCAATACGGATGTAATTCTGGAGTCATAGGGATAGTATAGCACTACCTCTGTTTTAGAATGTGTACATTTGCGGCCAAAAGTACACTATTACTTTGCTAAAAACTACTTACTTCCTCAATCGAATGTTCAGTAATAACGTCCTCTTTGTTCATCACAAAAGACGCGCGGATTTTTTTGCCTTCAAGTACAAGTGGTAGCCAGTACGGGTCATCTTGCCACATCGCATCATACGGCAACGAATCGATCGAAAACCACTCTGGTTTCATCTCCTCAGATTCGGTTGGTTCGCCGTCCCACTCAGTAGCAACGAATACGTGCACATGCATAAGAGCGTGTTCACCCTTAAAGTATTGATCGAACGAAATATCTGCAGCTTGAAAATAGTTAGTAGGAGTAACGTCAATCTCTTCTTTCGTTTCGCGGAGCATGGCCTCTTCTATCGTTTCGCCAGGATCAACTTTGCCGCCGATTCCGTTCCATCTCCCCTCGCCAAACCTACGCTTTTTCATTGCCAGCAAGACTTTATCGTCTTGTCGCAGGAAAACTAACGTGGTTTCTTTCATGGCCTACTGTACCTCAATACTTACCGGGCAGTGGTCACTTCCCATTTGATCGGCATGGATACTCGGGTTCGTAACTTTGTCGGAGATTTCTTTGCTTACGAGCCAGTAGTCTATCCGCCAGCCAACGTTCCGTTCACGGGCTTTCGCAAAGTGGCTCCACCAGGTGTAGTGCCCGTTCCCTTCGTGATCGCG
>CBFGYC010000019.1:0-10746 GCA_965652985.1 uncultured bacterium
TAGCAGTGTAGTTGCCAGGCTGGGCATACGTATGGTTTACCTGGGTGCTTGAAGAAGTCGTGGACTTGCCATCACCGAAGTTATATGTATAGTTCACGATCTCAGCACCGTTTGATGCGGTCGCTGCAGCAGTAAACTGATACGTAGTACGGTTGATCTTCGTCGCCTTAAGGCTTTCACATTTATATACAGGTTGCTTTGGTTCTTCTTCAACCTTGATGGTCGTCTTACAGTTCGCACCAGGTACGACCTTGATCTGGCCATTGACACGCACATTCACTGTCATGGTAATAGTGTAGTTACCAGGCTGTGCATACGTATGTTCTACAGTAGCGCCACCGGTGGTCTTGTTACCGTCACCGAAGTCGTAGTTGTAGTCTACAATCTCAGCACCGTTTTTAGCGGTCGCAGAGCTTGTAAAGCGGAAACGAGTACGATCAAGCTTACTGGCACTTAGGCTATTACATGCATATTCAGGCTTTGGTTCTGGTTTTTCTGGAGTAGCAACGATTGGGTTACCACAACTTGATTGAATAGCAGCATGGAAAACACCATTCTTGAAGAAGACGAATACGTCTGCGCCAAGTCGGTAGTTGTTTGCTACAGGACCGATATAGTAGGTCTTGCCGCCGATCGAAACTGGGCTTACATCATGATCTACCCATACGCGGTACAGAGACTTCGCGTTGGTAGCAACGGTCTTGCCATCAACAGAGATCACACCATTCGTGTTCATCCAACCACGCTTGACCTCGCTGGTCGTACCGGCGATGTCGCTACGCTGGATGCCGTAGTGATTAAAGATAGCTTGGATATCGCGGTTGCCGCGACCATCGTCATTGCTATCGTACTTTTGTAATAGTTCGGCTTGGCTCGTAGCACCACAGTTGATAATGACATCCGTGTAGCCACAGTCCCTACGGTCACCCATAGTAACAGCAGAACCATTGGCGTTTAGAAACGTCACAAATGCTCCCGCAGCAACCACAAGGCTCGCTGCACCTATATAGAATTTTCTCGCAATTCTCATAGAACGTTAACTCCTTATTACTCGCCTCTCCACAGGCTTATACATCCATTGTACCATAGATTTTGTTAAATGTCAATAATGTACTAAATGGTCTTGTAATTTGCAGATGTAGTTGTATAACTATAAGCTCTTTAACGATCAAGTAAGGCGCTGAGAAGATTCTTGCGACTGGCTACCCAGTAGTAGCCTGCTGCGGTAATCGAGCCGACACCGAGGCTACCGCCGACGAACATATCGAAACCGGTCTTCGGGAGCTCGGGTGGCGTCTCTTCGCACTCAGGGCTATCCTTGGGAAGGTGTTCTTTTCCAGGAATAGGGCAAGGGGTTTCCTTACATTCAGGGCTGTCCTTTGGAAGGTGTTCCTTGCCAGGGAGCGGACAGTCGTCAGGCTTCGGAATAGTCACCTTGACCTCACAGGTATCACTCTCTTCAACGGTTTCACCGTCTTTGTCGATCGTAAAGTAAAGGGTCGCGGTCGTCGTGAACGTGCCAGGTGCGCCGTAGGTGTGCTCAACGTTGATCGCATCACTGGCGTCAAAGGTTTCAGAAGTGTCGTCGCCGAAGTCGTAGGTGACTCGATCGAGCGTTGCTCCGCCTTCAGCCGTGTAGGTAAGTGTATAAGCAAACGTTCGTTCACGGCTTCCAACAAGCTTCGCGGTGAGGTTATCACACCTGTAGACAGGTTTTTCTGGTTTCTCTTCGATCTCGATAGTCGTTTTACAGTGCTTGCTAGTTTCGTGCACTATCTTTCCGTTCACTTTGATGTTCACGGTCACATATGCACGGTAGCTGCCTGCCTCTGCGTAGGTGTGTTCGATAGTGTTATCAGAGGATGTTTCGCTCTTTCCATCTCCAAAAGTAAAGGTATGGCTGACGATTTCCGCGCCGTCCCTAGCAGTCGCTGAAGCGGTAAAGCGGTAGCGAGTACGATCAAGTTTGTTAGCGGTGAGATTATCACACCTATACACAGGTTCTGGTTTAGGCTCAGGTTTTTCAGGAGTAGCGATGATCGGGTTGCCGCAACTGCTTAGGATGGCTTTATAGAACTTACCGTCCCTAAACAGTACAAAGGCGTCGACAGGGCGCGTGAAGATTCGCATGCTCGGGCCTTCGTAGAATCTCGTGCCGTTAATGGTGGCGGTTCGAGGCGTACCTGCAGAAGTAAACTTAACGCGCGACAATGAATAAGCACCCGTCGCGACGGTCTCACCGTCAACCACGACACGCCCGTCTTGGTATACCGTACCGGTCCTTACGTCGCTGGTGGTGCCGGCAATGTCTGTCCGACTGATGCCGTAGTGACGATAGATATTCCTGATGTCACCAACGTTCTGGTCGTATTTTCGCAGCAGTTCGGCTTCACTCAGAGCGCCACATTTTAAAATAGCGTCCGCGTCACAGTTTCGGTAACTGCTCATGGCCTGGCTATCCGTTCCGACCATATTCAGCACCAAAAGAGCAGCGACGATAGCCACTACGCTCACAGCGCCCATATAAAATCTACTCGCAATTTTCATATCTCGCATAACTCCTCATTTTAAGTTGTCTCACAGCTTTCCTATATCTATTGCAACATAGACTTTTTGACGTGTCAATAATATTTATTGTCTACCCAAGCGTAAGGGGTATAAGTCAGAAGAAAGATATCAGACTACGGCATATTTTTGATATACTGTCATATATGAAGTCACTCAGCCTGAGTCAGCCGCATCTTCTTGTGATGGTAGGAATCCCCGGAAGTGGTAAAAGCCTTTTCGCCGAAAAGTTCAGCGCAACTTTCAACACTCCTTTAGTCGATTACGGCGTCGTCATGGAGATCGCTGGTGGAAACCACGATATCAGCGACGCCTATGCCGGGTATATGCTAAAGGAACTCTTCAAGACCAGGCAAACCGTCATTTTTGATGGCCAAACCGCCACACGTGACGAGCGAAACGCCCTGAAGGATCTCGCGGCCAGCGCTGGCTATGCCTGCCTATTCATATGGACACAGACCGACAAAGAGACCGCGAAGACACGCTTCATGAAAGCGCACCGAAAGAACGGTCGGAACAATACCGATGCGTACTACGAATCGCTTCTCAGGAATTTCGTTCCGCCAATCGCGAAAGAGCATCCTACGGTGGTGGTGAGCGGTAAGCACACCTATGCGACGCAGCTCAAGGCGGTTCTAAAAAACCTCACTCTCTTGAAACAGACCTCTAGGAGCACTGGGACCGCGAAGCCACGAGAGGGCGTCCAGATAAAAGTAATCAACCGTAACAACAGAATTCAGTAGACATAAAAAGCATGCCAATCATCAGCGATAAAGAGTTTGGCGAGATAAAACTGACGAGAAGCGCCAGAGCCTCGCATATCCGCGTCAAGGTCGGCACCGATGGTTCGCTGCGCGTTTCCATGCCAACCTATGCGCCGGTATTCATGGCGAAGCGACTCATCACAACGTCACGCTCGGAAATCCGAGAACTACTAGAGGCACATCAGAACGGAAGCATTTTTACCGAGGGGATGCAGATAGGGAAGAGCCATCGTCTGATCACCCGCCCAAGTTTTGAGACGAAACCGAGCATCGCCCGTCATGGGCAACAGGTCATCGTTTCTCTTCCTAAAGGAACGGCCGTCGAGTCTTTGCCCGTGCAGTCGCTTATCCGACCCATCGTCATAGAAATACTCAGGAAAGAGGCCAAGGCATACCTACCTAGAAGATTAGCTTTTCTCGCCAACCGGCATGGCTGTAGCTACGAAAGAGTCCGGTTCTCGCACGCTTCTGGCAGATGGGGAAGCTGCTCCACGAGTGGTACGATTAGCTTGAATATCGCTCTTATGAAGCTGCCATTCCATTTGATTGACTACGTTCTTGTTCACGAGTTGAGTCACACAGTAGAGATGAACCACTCCTCTGATTTTTGGTCACTCGTCGAAAAGGGCGACCCCGACTACAAGGCCCACCGCCGCGAAATAAAGACCCACACTCCATCTGTATAAACGAAGAAAAACGCTTATCCTCCTACTTTTTCATGCTACAATAAGCTTTAAGATGAAGGGTGGCGAAATCAAGGTTGAGCAGCGGATTCGCGAGATTATTCGTTTTGCAGGAATTGCACTGCCGTTTTTACTGGCGATGGTCAGCCTTTTGCCTGGCATCGATACACCTTACGCGCTTGAGCCCAGTAGAACCCTCTCTCTTGTCATGATTCCATGGCTGCTACTCAGCCTACTGATGTTCATCTATCCTGCCAGAAACAAAACAGACGTGATTATACGCCTCAGCGCGTACCACCTCTGCATAGGTGCTTTTATTCTCCTTATTTCAGGATTTTTGCTTCCTTTCGTGCCGCTCGGCTGGGTGCTGCTCCTACTCGTGAGCTACATCTATCTTTCGCGTCTCGGCGTCGCCTTCAACCTGTCGGTACTTGTACTTGTAGCACTCGGCGACATTCTGATGAACAAGAGTTCAGGCGAGGAACTCTCTATGAATGCCGTGTCTATTCTGTCTATTTTCGCTGTCGGTCTGGTCATTGTCACCATTAGCCGCGTACAAAGGACTGATAGCGAGGAGCTCGCGGAGAGCAAGGCGCAGGAATCTCTTCTAAGTGGTCGTATGAATACGCTTATCAACAACCTCGCCGATGCGGTCATCACGATTGACGAAGAGGGAAGAGTCGAGCTATTCAACGCCGCTAGCCTGAACCTGTTAAACACCAACGTCGGCCTTAAAGAACAGTTGATAGATGACGCCATCAAGGTCGAAGACCAATCCGGGAAAACGATAAACCTCTTTCAGATGGCAAAAAAAGCCAGGGGGGTTCGCGTCAGGGACGACTTATCTCTGGCTGGAGATGACGATGAAGTCATTCGCCTTGAAGTTACCGCGTCTCCGGTACGCAGTAGCTATAGCCGCTCCAAAGGCGAGAGCTCTTCGGATGGATACATCCTGATACTACGCGACATCACCAAAGCAAAAAGCCTCGAGGAAGAGCGTGATGAATTCATCAGTGTTGTCAGCCACGAGCTGAGAACGCCTATAACGATCGCCGAGGGTACGATTAGCAACGTTCAATTGATGCTACAAAAAGATACAGTGCCGCCCGGCACTCTCGAACGCGGCCTGACCGACGCGCACGAACAAGTCTTGTTCCTGGCTAGGATGGTTAACGATCTCAGCACACTGTCAAGAGCCGAACGTGGCGTCGCCGACACCCCTGAAGCGATCAACGTCAAAGACATGATCGACGACCTCTATAACCAGTACTCGCCGGAAGCAAAGAAAAAGCAGCTGCTTTTTGATGTCGACACCAGCGGCAAATTGGGTGTAATCACGGCCAGCCGTCTCTATGTTCATGAGCTGCTACAAAACCTCATTACCAACGCTATCAAATATACCAAGGAAGGCTCGGTCACTCTCAGCGTCACCCGTGACGCGAATACCGTGACTTTCGAGGTAAAGGACACGGGTATCGGTATCAGCAAAGGCGACCAGGTTAAGATTTTTCATAAATTTTACCGTTCCGAAGATTACCGTACCCGCGAAACCGGCGGTACCGGCCTTGGGCTGTATGTGGCCTCAAAACTTTCAAAAAAACTCGGCACCCAGATACATGTTACAAGCCGGCTTAATCACGGGTCGAGCTTTAGTTTTTCTTTGACGGCGAACGACGATTCACCCGCCAATCGTTCATAGCCTTAAGCATAAGATACTTGCAAAATATTGGATAATATGCTATAATTGAATTATCTCTGTATAGAAGCTATACGGAGGAACTTTGACAAGCAGATTGTTACAGATGAGGTTAAGGTAGGCAATTACCGTATTGCCTGGCTTCATCTCGTCTGTAGCGTTACAGATTAGGCTGACGCCTAAGGGAATGCCCCGAGATTCGTTTCGATACGGGAGGAATTCCGAATGCTCACTGCGATCGCTCTTGTCATGTCGGCCGTCTATCTGAGCGCCGGGCTCCTCGGCCTCTTCGCCTTGATGCAGATACCAGACTACCAAGCCTCGGCATTCCTGAACTGGGGCAGGAAGGGCATTAGCGTCTTTTCCGTGATCTACTACGTCGCCGCACTCGTGTTGGCCATCCAGCACCCCGGCACCGCTGCATGGGTGCTCGTCGGGATCATCGTGGTCCCGCTGGTGATCGGCTGGGTGCGCGAAGACCGAGCAGATATCGACAACGTGGGCGCAGCCCTCTTCCTGGGCTTCGTCATGCTCGCCGTCCAGACGGTCTGCATTCTCGTGATGGTCTTCTAGGAGGACCAGAGTATGAGAAGCCGATCTGTAACACGAGCCGCTTGTCATACTCGCTCCACAAATGTGTATTTGTGCTGATGAGTCCAAAAGGACGAAAGCGAAGAGTTACGAAGTCTGTTTATAGCCACTCGGCAGTGGGCGGGGATACGGCGAAACGGGCCGGCCTTTCCAGGTGATCGTATGACGATAATACCCCTGAACGCTATTGATGAATAAAATGAGTTCCTGTAAGACCACGATTGGCCAGGCTAGGATGCCTGCCCACCAGGCGTGTCTCCATGTGGAGTAGGTGTACATACCATAGGACATCATACCCGTCACGAGAGCGACGGCTGCGATAAGCTGTAGTAGCGACCAGCCAACGATGAATCCGCTCAGTAGCACGAAGAGGGGCAAGTTCAGAAGCGCAAGCGAAGAGAGTGCCAGTAGTGCCCCAAACTTGGTGCCATTTGCCCTGGGGAAGAGGAGGCGCTTGCTTGTTTCCACCTGCGAGTGCCATTTCTTTTCATAGAGTACCGTCACTTCTGAACCCGAGATGAGGCTTCTATACCGATCAGGGCCGAGCTGCGCGGCGATTGCCGCCTCAGGCGCGGCAGTCGCCTGATACGTCGCCATGCCGCCGATTTCCTGGAGTAGCACGTCTCTGTTGATCGCCCAAAGCGCGCTCGCTGTCGCCGGCCTCAGCGCCGAACTGACGGTCAGCTCCCAAAAATAACGCAGATGCCCGAACAGTACGCTCATTCGCCACCCATCGGCACGTTCTGGGATCACGCATACCATCGACCGCTTTTCCGCCTCCAAAATATCCACGAGCTTGCGGACGGTTGACGGCTCGATGATGGTGTCGACATCCATGAAGACGATATAGGTGCCGCTCGCCTCATTCGCGAGCACGTCAAAAGCATGGTTCTTACCGAGCCAACCCTCGGGAAGCTCGGTGCCAGCCACGAAGCGCACACCAGCCTGAGCGAACGAACGAATGATGAGCGACGTGTCGTCTTCGGAGCTGTCATCGAATACTAGTATCTCGATTTTCTCGTAATCACTTGCCAATACGCGTTCTAAGCACTCTGCCAGAGCATGCGTCTCATTACGCGCCGGGATACAAATACTGACACTAGGTTTCTCTTCGGTAGCAGGGGTGTCAGGCGGGAAGGAGGAGCGACGAATCGACGCATATAGTCGGATTCCATGCCACGCCGCCGAGAGCGCGGACATAAGCAAAAGAAAGCTGACGAGCGGGGCTACCATACTGCTACAATAGTACTACAGCTTGGCTATAACGTTTAATTTCCCCTGAAAGCTATTGACCCATTGACAGTAGTAACGTATAGTAAGTATTGACAGTCTGCAGAAGCAGACTTTTTAAATTGCAAGGAAATCCACGTGGCAAAGTCAAACGATTCGAAAACAACTGTCACCCGCGTCGTCGCGAAAGACGATAAAAAATCCAAGAAGAAAGCCGCACCAAGCAAATCGGCTCAGCTTCTCGTGAACGGCGAAGAGGAAAAACCAAAAAAGCAGAATGTCATCAAAAAGTTCTTCGGCTACTTTACGGGTGCTTGGTCCGAGCTACGCCAAGTCCGCTGGCCAAACCGCCGCGCGACATTCGGCATGACCGCAGCCCTTCTTATATTCACCGGTGTTTTCGCTGCTTTCATTCTTCTCATCGACCTTGCGTGGGAAAACCTATTTAAGTTAATTTTGAGGTAACAAAAGATTATGGCACAGAATCGATATAATTCTACTCGGCAGTGGTACGCGATCCACACCTATAGCGGCTACGAAGAAAAAGTAGCCGACAGTATCCGCCAGCGAATTAACGCTGTCGATATGGCGAACGAAATCTTCGACGTTATGGTCCCGAAAGAAAAGCAAATCGAAATCAAGAACAGCAAGCGCAAGATCGTCGAGAAGAAAATCTTCCAGGGCTACGTGCTTGTCGAGATGAAGCTCACCGATGCGACATGGTACATTGTCCGCAATACTCCTGGCGTCACTGGATTCGTCGGTAGCGGCACCACTCCTACTTCTGTTTCTGAAGCCGAGATCAACAAAATCAAGAAGCGCATGGGCGTCGAAGATCCGAAGCACCAGATTGACCTCAAGGTTGGCGAAGTCGTTAATATCACCGACGGGCCATTCAAAGGATTCGACGGTTCTGTCAGCGAAATCGACACTCAAAAGGGTAAGATTCGCGTCATGGTCAGCATGTTTGGCCGCGACACCCCTGTCGAGCTTGACGCTTTGCAGGTGAATAAGGTATAATACCTCTGTTACGCACTGCAAAAAGCTTCAAATTTTAGCAGTAATCAAAGGAAATAAGCCACATGGCAAAACAAGTAATTGGTAATTTAAAACTCCGTATCCCAGCCGGCCGCGCGACCGCAGGTCCTCCTGTCGGTTCGACGCTCGGTCAATGGGGTCTCAATATGATGGATTTCATCAATCCCTTCAATGAGGCTACCAAGGATATGATGGGCAAGGATGTCATCGTGCACATCCAGGTGTTCGAGGACCGTACGTTCGCATGGAAGTCACTCGGCCAGCCGGTTGACGACATGATCCGCGCGGCTATCGGTATCCAGAAGGGCAGCGGCAAACCGCACGCCGAGAAAGTCGGTAAGATCACTCGTGCTCAGCTCGAGGAAATCGCCGAAGCCAAGAAGGATCAGCTCAACGCTATCGACATGGACGGCCGTGTCAAGGTCATCGCCGGCACCGCCCGCTCGATGGGCGTCGAAGTCGTCGACTAATCATCTCGCCCATAAAGAAGCAGTCTCGCTCAGCGGCGAGGCTTTTTCTTTTGCACATCTTTTCCGAATCATCGTTTTTATTATCAAGAAAGCCTTGACCGCCCAACTAATCGAAGCGCTATACTAGTAGTGGTTATGTGAGTACTGGAGCGACCAAATAAGCGTCACGGGACGAGGGGCTTCTTTCCACCCACAGGCCTATAAAACACTTAGTCGGCATAACACACTATTTACTTAAGGTAAAAAAGCGTTCCTTGTCGCACTACATATTCAAAGTTACTTCAGGATACGAATAGAATTTAAAGCGGTATCTTCTATTTCCTTGTAACTACTCCACCAAATTCCGCAGCTGACACACCACTTCTTGCTGTCAGTTTTTTTATTACAAAACTACTCTAGGAGAAGAATATGACCAAAACAACAATCAACAGCCCAGTATCAGTCACCGCTATCGGTTTCGGCAGAGGCATGCGCGCGTATCCACGCCGCATCGAGCACGAAGGTTCATCGATTAGCTTCACCGACGCTGGCATCAGAACGGTCGTGAACACCGGCGGACGCATGGCCCAGATACTCAACATGAGTGACGGCCTTAGGAGCTTCTGCCTCAGAAGTGACAACAATGGTGGTTCATGGATGCTACTGAGCATTAGCCAGTAGGCATATCGACCGCGCAGAAAAGGCCTCAACCGGGGCCTCTTTTGCTGTGATACTATAGAGTAAATGGAGGCTAGTAATGCAGCGAGACGTTGATTTTATTTTTGAAATGGGTAATATTCGCTTTATCGAGCGTATGTGGCGACGATTTTTACACGATGACTTTGCCAACCTGGCCGAGCATCATTTCCGCATGTTTTGGATTGCGATGATTATTGCCTCGCGCGAAAAGGGAGCAGATACCGGCAAAATTGCCAAGATGGTACTGGTGCACGACATCGCCGAAAGCCGTACCGGCGACGTGGACTACCTTGCGCGGCAGTACGTTGAGCGTAACGAAGAACTGGCTATCCAAGATATTTTGGCTGATACTTCACTGAAAAACGAGTTCTACGCGCTCTGGGAGGAATACGAGGCACGCGAATCGTTAGAGGCGAAGATCGTCAAAGACGCCGACAATCTAGAGGTCGACTTTGAGTTGGCCGAGCAAGCCGCGAAGGGAAGCGCGCTGCAGGAAGAGTGGCGAGACGGCCGCGATTATATCGCTCAAACTAAGCTTTACACCAAGGCTGCCAAAGAACTTGCTAAAGAACTCCGCAACGCCAACCCGCACGGTTGGCACCTCACGGGCCGAAACCGCCGCAACGACGGTGACTGGAAGAAATAGCCTGTCTCCTAGATTTATTCTTCAATTCATGCTATTATAATACTAGAATAAATCAATGTTGGGAGGCCCTCAAAAAGCCGTTCGCACCACAGAAAGGGTTCCACTTATATGGCTAAAAAAGCCGAACTTTTAGAAAAGGCCGCCGAGCTAAAACTCGACGTGACCGAAAAAAACACTATCGCTGAAATCGAGGCAGCCATAAAGGGCGTCAACACCACAGCCGAGAATACCGGCCTTGCGCCCGAAGAAGTCGTCGAGGAAGTATCGCAAGATAGTGCGTCCGACAAGCCAGCCGCTAAAGCAGGTAAGCGCTCGGAAAAATCCCTGAAAGAAGCCGAGGAAAAAGCAGAAAAAGAAGCTCGTAAGGAAGCTGGCGACACTTCAC
>CBFGYC010000020.1:0-10101 GCA_965652985.1 uncultured bacterium
TGTCAAAAGCCTATGAAAGCAATGAAAGGCAGCTCAAAATCGTGTCGGACCTCCTCAAGGTGGCCCGGGTCGATGCCGGCAAGGTAGTCCTCCGAAAATCCGAGGCGGATGTGAATACTCTGGTGAAGGCTATCGTTGACGAAGAAAAGGCAATCGCCACGGAGCGTGGGCAAACTGTCAAGTTCAGTCGCGCCAAAGAACCCGCTACCGCCTGGGTGGATCAAGACACGATTCGGATGGTTTTTGAAAACTTGATTGATAACGCCAGCAAATATTCCGAAAGAGACACGTCAATTGACGTGTCGGTCCGTGTGCTGAAGAAGATGATCAGGGTAAGGATTGCTGATAAGGGCGTAGGTATAGACGATGAAGACCTAGCGAGGCTATTCGAAAAGTTTTCTCGTATTCATAACCCACTTTCAACCCAGGCCGGAGGAAGCGGGCTGGGTCTCTATTGGGCAAAGAAAATTGTCGATCTCCATAATGGCACGATAGAGGTCACCTCTGAACCGGACAAAGGAACCACATTTACTGTTAACCTGCCGAAATCTGCCCCTAATGAACTGGTATGGTAAAATATAACTATATGACGGAGACAAAACCTGATATCTTAGTAGTAGAAGATGACGCTTCTTTAAACGACGCGTATAAAACGATTCTTTCAGCGGCTGGCTACAACACACGTACCGCTTTCAATGGCGAAGAAGCACTAAAACTGGTGAAAGAAGGCGACCCTGACATTATTTTTCTTGATCTCCGTATGCCAGTGATGGACGGTATCGGTTTTTTGCGCGCATACCAGCCAAAAACCGATCATCCGGACGTGAAGATCATCGTTTTTAGCAATTATGACATGCAGCAAGAAGTTGACGAGGCCTATGAACTCGGGGCAGAACGTTATGTCCTTAAGGCATGGGCATCGCCAAAAGAGCTGATAAAAATCGTCAAAGACACCATGGCGACCGACGAATCGTAGGGCTTATTCGCCCGTCTCAAGTGCGTTCTTAAAGCTGTCTTCGCCAACAAAACGCTCTAGGTTGCTTTTGTTGACCGTGTAACTGAAGTTATTGTATTCAACGATGCCCTTTTTCTTGAGAATCTTTAAATTGACAGCTGTGCTTTCGCGCGTCAGCCCGACAAGACTCGCGATCATCGACTGTGTCATTTTAAGCTGGATAGCATAGATGTCAGGCTTGATCTCCTTACCGTGGCGGAAAAGAAGGTAGTAAAGGGTCAGGGCGATTTTCTCGGCCGCGCTGGACTGCTCAAGGGCGGTGATTCTTAAGAGAAGCGAGGTGTATTCGCTCATAGCGATCGATAGTACCTCAGCCATCGTCTCTGGACTCTTTTTGAGCGATTGAAGCAGCTCGTTCTTTGGCACGGCCATGACCTCGCTGTCAATCAAGGCGTCATAGTAAAAAAGGGTAGTCGATGTTTCGCCGAACACCCATGAGAGGGGAATGATGTCACCTTCGTCGTGAAGGGCGATAGTGCGCTCTTCGCCGGAATTAGTGATGGCATAGGCGCGGATAAGCCCTTTCTTGACGACAAAAGCGCGCCGTGGCACTTCGCTTTGATACAGCAGAATTGACCCTTTTCTCACGAACCGGGTTGAGCCATGCTGCTTGATCGTCGCCTGAAGTTCACTCACCTGAGTTATTTCTCTCCTGTTGTTCTCTTTCTATCATACAGCGAAACGCTACTAGAGTAAAAAATATCACAATGTATTTGTAATCGGCTTCATATCCCTAGCATAAGCGCCGCCTTATAGTTGGTAGTATCACGGACCAGAGAAAACAAAGGTAAGTGAGATGAACATAACGTACGGGGGTGAGTACATGAAACACTATACTAGTGAAGAATTGGACATAAAAATCCACGGTTTTTTGCATAAAAAGTTTGATAAATATCCAGAGTTAAGTAGCGATCATCACCGTGAAGATGCGTCTCATAAGCAAAACTTAAAGACACGACTGATCGATTCGCTGACAAATAATATCGTACTATTGTCTCATTAAGAGACGGGAGAAGTGGAAGGATATGTCCAAGACGGTTCGAATGAGCAAAGCCTATGAGGGTAAAAGGGCGCGCGCTTCTTATAAGCGTGCGAGGCGACACACATTTATGAAGGAATACGGTATTCTAGCGTAGACCACCTGGCACCAATGAAAGGCAACTGGTAAAATAGCCCTGCGAGGCTATTTTACGTTGATAGGAAAAATATGAGTATGAAAAACAGCCGCAAGGCTATAACCGCAGGCCTGCTTTCGGCTGCTTTCATGGCTGGGCTAAAGAGGCGCGAGCATTTTGAGCCGCTGCACGTCCAACATAATACACCGATGAAATTATCCCGAAACGACTGGAAGGTCGCCCTGTTTGGAACGAAGGACGCGCTGGGAGACAAAAACCTCCCATCGTTCGCGGCTGGGATCGCCTACTATTCGGTACTGGCGTTCTTTCCTTTTTTAGCGGCTCTCGTGGCCGTTTCGGCACTCGTCATATCTTCGGAGCAACTTGCGGCGCTGATCGGAGCGGCCGAGCTCTACCTTCCGGCCGATGTCTCGTCACTCGTGGCGTCGCAGCTTGAAAGATTGGTCAGCCGTCGATCTGACAATGTACTGGCGGCGATCATTGCTATAGCCGTGGCAATATTTGGCGCGTCGGTCGCCGCGAAGGGCCTGGTCGTCGCCAGCAACGTGGTGTATGGAGTCAAAGAATCCCGCGGCTGGCTGGCGCAGCAAATTTGGGGCGTCGTCTGGACTGTTTTTGGCATAGCGTTCATAGCGATAACCCTGGCATTCTTGACGCTGAAAGGTGACCTGCTTGAGCATTTTAACTTGCCTCCGGCGCTTATAACAGCACTCCTTTTTGGTCGCTGGCTAGTGCTTTTGGCCTCTTGTATTCTCGGACTCTCAATCTTTTATAAGTATGGGCCAAATCGTCCGAACGTGCGTTGGCACTGTGTGATTTGGGGTGCGGTGCTTGCGACGACTGCTTGGCTCCTGGCGACGATTGGGTTCTTCGTTTACGTGCAGAACTTCGCCAACTACACGCAGTCATACAGTCTTTTCGCGGGTATTATCATGCTGATGGTATGGATGAACCTCTCGGCTCTTATCGTTCTGCTTGGTGCAGAAATCAATCACCAGCTCGAGAAAGTCGGTCATAAGAAACAAGGCGGGCTTTTCAACCGAACTGGCCGTTGACAGGTGGTGACATTTTATATATAGTTTAAGACATAAGCGTGTACACGCTCTATTCTTGACGTATTGACGCATGATTGCTACTATGGGCGATGTACTTTTCGATGAAATACCTCATGGGCCTATACGAAATTTAAGTAAAGGTCGAACATGCCCAGGGTACGTAAAAGGCAAAGGGAGTATAACAAAAGTCACATGCTAGTAGCTATCGACTTTGTGCCTACGCGGCGCAAAAAGATTGCAGTAGATGTCGTGCCTGCCGAATGGCAACTGTATATCGAACATTAGAAGCCTGAAAAGGCAAGCCAACAAAAAACGAAACACCCTGAGGGCACCTGGGGTGTTTTTTGTTGTTAAAATAGTACAATATAGGCATGAGCATCTTTTTGTTTTTGATTATTGGGTTTCTGATAGTACTGCTTGTTTTCATGAAGGCGGTGAACCCAACATCGGCCGGCGAAAGCCTCTTTGAGCTACGAAGACGCCAAAGGATGAGAGACGGTCGGGCGGCCGAGGCGCTGCGTCGTCAGTCGCTCCTTGCTCAGGGCGCGGTACTTGCCGTGCCGCTCCAAGCTACCGTATTGGTGCTTCTCGTGGCGCTGCTTATCTATACCCTCGGCTGGCTGGGTGGGTTGTTTTTGGCGCTATTCATCGGCGTTACGTATAGCCGGATCGCAGAGAATGCTTTTATTCATAAAGTCGCGAATAAGGTGTATAGGCGGAACGAGCGGGTGCTCCTTGGTGTGATAGCAAAATACAAGAAGACCATTCGCCTCATCGGCGGCAAAAAGCTTCTCGAGGAAAGGGTGCACCCAATCGGCTCCAGAGAAGAACTAGGCCATCTTCTTGAGCAATCGCCGGTATTCTCTGATGAGGATACTGCACTCCTTAAAAACACGTTTCGTTTTAAAGAGCGTACCGTCGAAGAATTGATGACGCCAAAAGAAAAAGTCGTTACTGTCGACGACTCGGAGCTCCTTGGCCCTTTGGTGCTTGACGATCTCCATAAAACCGGCCACACCATCTTTCCGGTGGTGAAGGATGGCACCGTAGTGGGTTTGCTGGACAGTAGCGATCACGCTGATCTGCACACCAAGGAATCTGTACATGTGAGAAGCGTTATGCACACCGACGTCACTAAGGCGGACGAGACGATGACACTCGATGAGGCGCTGCGGACGCTTCTTGGCAGCAAGGAGCAGCTCCTCATCGTGATGAATGACGACGAACAGATGACTGGCGTCGTCAGCCTTAAAGACGTCGTACGTGCCTTAACAGGGTAAAAGGCAGTGGCTATAGGGGTCATCGTATGCTATACTTGAGCCATGTTTGTAAAGAGCAACCGTAACGATACTAATCTGGGGGCTGGCAATGCCCTCGGCGTTCGCGTTGCCTGAAGCCCTCCGTAGCCAGTACATAGCAGTCTTTATAATATGAAGAAAGAGAATATGCGAACACTAGCTTCTGTTACCCCCGAAAAAATAAATGAAACCGTGACGCTTAAAGGCTGGGTGCAAACCCGGCGTGATCATGGCGGCCTGATTTTTGTTGACCTGCGCGACCACACCGGTATCGTACAGCTTGTTTTCCATCCTGAACAGTCAGAATCGTTTGCGATTGCCGAGACGCTTCGCGATGAATTCGTCGTCAGTGTCACTGGCGTAGTCAAGGAACGCGAAGGCTCCTTAAAGAACGATAACATCGAGACCGGCGGCATTGAGATTGTCGTCGCGTCGGTGAGTATATTGAACCGCGCTGAGGCTCTGCCGATCCAGCCATTCGCCGAGGCTCAGGCGGGCGAGGAGCTGAGGCTCAAGTATCGTTTCCTTGATCTGAGGCGACCAAAAATGCAGCAAATGCTAAAACGGCGCGCTGCTTATTACAAGGTGCTGCGCGATTATATGGAAGCACACGACTTCACCGAGGTTGTCACACCGATTCTAGCCAACTCCAGTCCTGAGGGCGCCCGCGACTTCTTGGTACCGTCACGTGTACACCAAGGCAGGTTTTACGCGTTGCCACAAGCTCCACAGCAGTTCAAGCAGCTATTGATGGTTGGTGGCGTGAGCCGTTACTTTCAAATCGCGACGTGTTTTCGCGACGAGGACCCGCGGGCTGACCGCCTATATGGTGATTTTTACCAGCTCGACCTTGAAATGAGTTTCGTCGAGGACGGCGAAGAAGTCCGTAGCCTCATGGAGCCGCTTATCAAGAATCTAGTGACGGATTTTGGTGGCAAACAACTGGTGAGCGAGACTGTTCCGCGCATTCCGTACGAAGAGGCGATGAACCGTTATGGTTCAGACAAGCCCGACCTTCGCTTCGACATGGAGTTAAAAGACCTGGGTTATATATTTGAAGAAACAGAATTCGGCGTATTTAAAAGCGCTGAATGCATAAAAGGAATTCTGGTAAAGAGTGGCGCTAGCCTGAGTCGCAAGCAGATTGATGGCTTTACTGACATTGCTAAATCTGAAGGGGCAGGTGGGCTGGCGTATATAAAATACACGGATGTGAGAACTGAAGAGTTACAAAGCGGAGAGCTGCGACAGCTAGACCTTAAAGTTACCCCCGAATCACCAATAGCTAAATTTTTGAGCTCACAAGAACATATCGCACTCGTCGAAGCATTTCAGCCAGAAAATGGAGATGTTATTTTCTTCGGTGCCGATACACGCCAAATAGTCAACAAGGTGCTTGGCAAGCTGCGCAGCGAATTCGCCGATTATTTCGGGCTGAAAGATCCGAATAAGGTAGCACTGGCATGGATCGTCGACTTTCCGTTCTATGAGTGGGACGACGCCCGGAAGAAGGTCGATTTTGGTCACAACCCGTTTAGCATGCCGCGCGGCGGCGAAGCGGCGCTTGCTGAGGCCGATACCGATGAAAAGAAGCTGGCAGTGGTCGCGGACCAGTACGACATGGTCATGAACGGCTACGAAATCTGCTCGGGTGCGGTGCGGAACCATAACCCCGAAGTCATGTACAAAGCCTTTGGCGCGCTTGGCTATACCAGAGAATACGTCGAAGAAAAATTCGGCGCCATGCTTGGTGCGTTCAAATACGGCGCTCCGCCACACGCTGGCTGCGCTTTCGGTATCGACCGTATCTTCATGGTACTGACCAGTGAAGAGAATATCCGCGAAGTCGTGGCGTTTCCAAAAAACGGCTCGGGTGTTGACCTGATGATGAATTCACCGAGCACGGTTGATCCAGTACAGCTCAAAGAGCTCGGCCTATAAGTATTGCTTTTTTATAATACTTATGTTATTATAAAAATAGTTGATACATTCAACATAAACACGGCGCCCATGATAAAAATCTTACAGAAAAATTATCATGACATGCCCTAAAATAAAACACGTGCATAACACCTAAAAGGAAGGAGATTTCCAGATGGAAACACTCGTCGTACTGCTGACAATAGCCGTTATACTGCTATCAGTCGTAATCATCGCACTGCTTGTCGCCGTTACGCTTGTGCTCGTCAAAATTAACCGCATGGTTAAAAACGTCAACGCGATCACCGATAATGTAGCTACTGCTACCGCGTGGTTGTCGCCAGCAAAAGTGTTCACCGAAGCATTCAAGGTGTTTCGCAGGTAATTAATAAAAAGGAGTACTACCTATGAGTAAAGCTATTAATACCCTTCTTGCAGCCGCAGCCGGATTCGCCGCTGGTATCCTGCTCGCGCCAAAGTCTGGCAAAGAAACTCGTGAAGATATCCGAGCAAAGGCACTTGAGACCAAAGAGGTCGCGAGTGAGAAAGCCGACCAAGCAATGGAAGTCGTCAAAGAAGGCGCTGCTAAAGCCGAGGTTGAAGCCAGAGGCATGGCAAGAAGCGTCAGGAAATCCGCGGGCACGATCGCCGCTGAAGCGAACTTTCTAGGCCACGAGGCCAAAGAGCGCGCAGGCGAAGTAGCTGAAAAGACGAAGCAGACCGCAAAGAAAGATTAGTGCGGTTCGCACATAAAAAATCACCCTGCTTAAAGGGTGATTTTTTATGAGATACTGAAAAGAAGATGGACTACGCTGAATTTCAGAAGCTGCTTCAATCGAGAGGCCAGGAGCTGTACCGTGATATGCCGTGGCGGCGTGATACCCGGCCGTATTACATCTTGGTGAGCGAGTTGATGCTGCAGCAAACACAGGTCACAAGAGTCATACCGAAGTTTGAGGCGTTCATAGAGCGATTTCCGAACATCGAGTCACTCGCCCAGGCGTCTCTCTCGGATGTTTTGAAGTTATGGGTAGGCCTTGGTTATAACCGACGTGCCAAATATCTTCACGGCGCGGCGCGAAAAGTCGTGGCCGATTACGGCGGCGCTATGCCGGCTGATCTAGAGACCCTGAAGAGCTTACCAGGAGTCGGTCCAGGTACGGCTGGGGCAATCATGGCGTACGCCTTTAACCATCCAGTCGTTTTTATCGAAACCAACGTACGCACGGTGTATTTTCACTGCTTCTTTGCACCCGATGAAAAAGTGAGTGATACACAGCTGGTACCGCTTATCGAGGC
The DNA here is from genome assembly GCA_965652985.1 of uncultured bacterium. Lineage (GTDB taxonomy): Bacteria > Patescibacteriota > Saccharimonadia > Saccharimonadales > Saccharimonadaceae > JAUIHN01. Next base: position 7,724 of record CBFGYC010000020.1, read on the forward strand.
GACGATCGACCATGAAAACCCGAGGGAGTTTTACTGGGCGCTGATGGATTATGGTACGTGGCTAAAGCTAACAAAAGGAAAGATGTTAAATAGCCAGAGCCTTCATTATAAAAGACAGTCACAATTTAGAGGGAGCGTTCGCGAGGTGCGTGGTGCGATTGTACGAGCACTCGCTTTAAGAGACCTGGCTCTTCCTGAGCTACGGCAAATAGTGGGCGCCAACGAGCGTTTCGCACTCGCGCTTGAAGGCCTTGTAAAGGATGGGATTATCGTCAAAACGGGAAGTGTTTTTCACCTGACAAGATAGAGGAGCTTTCGACACGCAGGCCCTAGTAAGATATACTATACAAGATATGAACCGTCTTTTTATTATTTTTATTGGCCTGAGTATGCTGCTGGTCGCCTCTGTTGCCTCACAGAATATCGCCAAGGCTCAGACGACGCTCTCCGAAGGGCATGTCGAGCGTATTCGTCAGAACTGCGTTGCTGCCCAGGCCTCACTGTATCGGCTTCATGCCAATGATGCGCTGCGTCGTGTCAATTTAGGGCCGCTATACGAAAATATATCTACCAAGCTTATGGCTCCCTTGAATAGCCGCATCGCGCTGAGCAGGCAGGAGGGTCTTAAGTTGGCTGCGACAACTCTAGAGTATGATCGCAACATCGATTTATTCCGTTCGAGCTATAACGATTACGAGAAAGCGATGTCAGGAACATTAGAGATGAACTGCGCGGAGAACCCTGTTGAGTTCTATGAGCGCGTCTCCTCCACGCGACAAAAGAGGCAGAGATTATACGAAGATACCCAGACGCTTGCAACATTACTCAATGCATATAAGGCTGAATTCGAAGCCTTCGCAAGTGGGCTTGAGGGGAGTCAACAGTGAGCGAAGAGCAGCTCATCGCCGAAGCTGAGCATCTTGACGGCTGGCAGCAGCATAAGTTCATGCTACTCGTTGGAATGACCATCATGGTGGCGCTACTACTTGTGTCGGTATCTTTGTGGCTGTATAACAGCAGCGGCGCGGCCCAGCTTGATCTTAGTCGTCCAGGGTATCAGTCGGTAAGAGAGCAGGCAAAACAGTCAAAGGATTTCACTGGATTTCCTTCATCGGGAGCACTCGATAAAGAGGCGCTTGATGAGTTTCGTAGGTTGTATGACGAGCAGCTAAGAGAAGCGACCGCGGTAGAAAGCTTTGGCGGCGGTGTCATGAGCGACGAAGCGCTTGGCATAGGCGCTACGAGTACGGCCCAATAGGTTTTTTGGCGTGATAGTGGTTTCAGAATTCAATGATCATCTTGTTCAGACACTGCTAGGCGGCGGCATAGCTGTACTACGAACCGATACGATCTACGGAATTGTCGCACGGGCTGATAACGAAGCGGCGGTTGAACGTATCTACGAGGTCAAGCAGCGTACGCCGAGCAAGTCACCCATTGTCCTATTGTCTCATCCGGAAGAGGTATTTGACGCCCTCAGTGCTCAGCAGCTGGCGATTACCGATGATCTGTGGCCGGGGAGAAATAGTATTATTTTTCCGAGCCAGGAGGCGCCGGCGTGGCTTGACCGCGGCAACGAGTCAATCGCATACCGTATACCGGATAACGATGACCTACGAAGGCTACTTGCTCGTACTGGCCCGCTTATCGCGCCGAGTGCCAATCCTGAGAGCCTGCAGCCTGCGATGAGTGTCCATGAGGCAATCGAGTATTTTGGTGATCTGGTCGACATGTACGTCGACGGTGGACTGGTTATCGACAACACACCATCGAAGCTTTTCAGGGTAACGGGAGATGGCTTGGAGCGGCTGAGATAAATCCTGTACACTTGAGAATATGAATATACAAGATTACTCAGACCAGGCAATCACAACGCTTCTTGCCGATCACGACATGACAGATATCGATGCGACACTCATCGCGCAGGTGTTTGGCCTAGTGGGCGAAAGCGGCGAAGTGGCGGAGAAGTTCAAAAAACTCATTCGTGACAAAAAGGGGCAGATTTCTGATGAGGACAAGGCAGAAATCTTAAAAGAACTCGGTGATATACTCTGGTATGTCAACGCGGTAGCGCACCTACTTGACTCAAGTCTCGAAGAAGTCGCTACGAATAATCTAAACAAGGTATTAAGCCGCAAGCAGCGCGGCGCGACAACGGGCAGCGGCGATAACCGCTAAGACTTCAGTTTATCTCTTGCCCAGCCATCAATGCTGCCGGCACCCATGAGGAGTACTAGTTTCCCAGCGTCCCTGGCCGCGGCTATCTTTTCCCAAAGTGCATCGTCAAGATCAGCTGTTTCTATCGCTTTACGATTAGTGACTCCGGCCGTAAGCTCTTCAGGTGTCAAGACTTCCAAGGCTGAATCCTCACGGGACAG
>CBFGYC010000021.1:0-10084 GCA_965652985.1 uncultured bacterium
ATGGAGTCTTCAACCTGCTTTTCGACATAAAATATCGTCTCGCCAACAACTTCTTTTCCAATGTTAAGATGCTTGACGTAACTCTGTATACCACCGTCAAAATAAAATGACTCACGAGCGCCCGTTCGCTCATCGACGACACTCGTGAAGACGCCTTTAGTAAGGTACGCTTGATGGCGAAGGTAGTTGGTCACCCATTTGTAGTCAAACTCGACCGTCTCTTTAAAAATCGTTGGGTCTGGGTAAAATGTGATCGTCGTACCGGTAGGACGATCGGTCGCCCCGACTTTCTTGAACGGCACCTTAATGCCACCCCGTTCAAACTCGACACGGTACAACTGGCCTTTTTGAACGACTTCGGCGATCATATGGGTCGAAAGAGCATTTACAACGCTCGACCCAACACCGTGCAGACCGGATGAGACCTTATAGCCACCGCCACCAAATTTACCACCGGCGTGAAGGACTGTCAGCACCGTCTCAAGCGTTGAAAGACCCGTCTTTGGGTGCTTATCCACAGGAATGCCACGGCCATCATCGCTAATCTTGATGCCTCCGTCCTCTAGGAGGAGGACGTCAACACGTGTTGCGAATCCTGCGATTGCTTCATCGATTGAGTTGTCTGCAATCTCCTTAATGAGATGGTGCACGCCATCATAGCCCGTGCTACCGATATACATTCCAGGGCGCTTACGGACAGGCTCTAGGCCCTCTAAGACCTGAATTTGCGATCCGTCATAGGCATCGCTTACTGTTTTTTGTTTAGGCATGTTCCCTCACTTAGTTAAGCCGTTTCCGCTATTTACAATATACCTATTATAACGGAAAGCTATTGTTCACTCAAGCACTTGTATTGAACATATTTCTTATGCTAATCTAGTTGTAAAGAGGTAGTGGGCGTAGACAAACATGTTTAGAAAAATCGTTACGGAGTTAGCCTACAGTCCCGCTTTAGCGGGTAATCTTGGCTTTTATATCAAACAACTCCGAAACGAAACGTCAAAGCGGCAAATCGGGCTTATTTTTATAGCCCTAGCCATCATCGTACAGCTCTTCGCTACTCTATTCCCACCAGAGTCGGCAAACGCAAACAACCCTTCCATCTTCATAGAAGGGGGCATCAGTTCGCTAGATGAGTATCTTAAACACTACGATCAAAACACCGCGAACGTACGAGACCTACTAGACTCCCTTGGTATACAGCGCTCAGAACTAGAGGCTACGAAGCGATTTAAGCTATCGAATGACATAAACCAGTACTTGTGGTCGACTCAAAATACTAGGGATAACGAGAGTATCGTTCACTTTTTTACAACATCAAACAGCACGTCTGGGGTTGCCTACTATCAACCTGCTCCTTCTGAGAACCTGGATTCATTCGCGTATATCGGTATCTCGACCCAGATGGGGCGATTCGCCATCTCTGAGAATAATGCAAGCTTAATAACGGAAAAGGCGCCTCCTTCTCCGTGCGAGACTTGGCGAGCCTCCCCGGTGATTCCCTTAAGGGTCGGTTCATGGTTCCACTCCTACGACACAGAATGTCAACCGATGCTCAGCACCTCCTTATCGGGTCATGAGGTGGCATCTGACTCTAAAGAACTCGGCATGTTCGGAGCTTCTGACCGCATCGCCTACACACTCTCGATAAAGAATAATAGTCAAGACGCCATTGCAACCATTCCCTCTGTTAATATCGAGGATGCCCTGGAGTATTCACGCATCCTTGATTATGGCGGCAGTGAGTACGACTTTGATACCAAGAACCTTACTTGGCCAACAGCTACACTAGAGCCAGGCGCTGAATCCGAGAGAACCTTCATCGTGCAGCTCCTCCCCACGATACCCGCAACAGCGAACGGCGAATATATCAAGCGCTCGTACGACTGTGAAATCACTGTTTTGTTTGGAAATCAGCTTTCAAACCCTATTGACTGCCCTCCCGCTAAATATATCGAAAAGATATCCGAAGTTCTCCCTGGTGCTTCTTTGTCCACGAACCTTTTCGCCTCTATCGCGCTTGTAGCCGTCTCAGTCTTTCTGTATGCTCGCTCAAAGCAGCTCCTCACGGAGTTATATATCATCAGACACAACCACCTCGGTGGCTTATAGGAATTACCTATGAAATTTAGATTACAGAAACAGCCAAGAAATAACAGTCACCCTCAAAAGGAGCACAAAGGAAAGGATTTCGATAATATCCTCGAGGACGCTACTCATAATATGCCTGCCTACAAGCGTCGCTTCAGTGCATATATTCATTCACGAATGGTTTGGTCTATTAGTAGCATACTCGGTCAGACAATCGCGCGTCCACACGCACTCCTATTCGGCGCTGTTTTCTCTTTTATGGTCACGATCGGAGTATATTTACTCTCAAAGAACTTCGGCTACAGCTTATCAGGCTTTGAGTCTATTGGATCATTCTTAGTGGGCTGGGCGGCAGGAATTGTCTTTGATGTACTGTCCGCTCTATTCAGAAAAAAAGATTAGAGCTTTATTCATGGAACTTAATCGACACCTCAGTGTCATGATTTGCCTTGTCACCCCTTAATATAAGATTATTTTGAGCGATGCCCGCGTCATCATTTCTCATAGGAACCGTAGGACTACTCTCTGGAACGCCAGCTTGGGTGGGCTGAGTACTGACAGGCGCTCCGGCAGGTGGCGCAGCGGGCTTAGGTGGCATAGGAACGTTCGGACGAGGGGTGTTCGCAGCAGAAGGCTGCCGTAAACCGGCCTGCTGACGCTTTGCAAGCCACTCGTCAAGGAAAGATGAGCCTCCACCCGGATTCATCGGTTTCCCTCCACTAGCAGGGCTCTGGATACCCATGGAGGGCGCTTTTTTGGCTTCCGACCTACCTAATCTCCCGAAAATTTCTGCCTCTACCTGCGCCCTAGCCTTGCCGTATTTCGCGGCAGAAAGGCGCTTCAGCGCATCACTTAGCTCCTGGTTAGATTGTCCCATTGGCGGGATCCAGGACATGCTAAACGGTGCGGAAGGCACATTATTAATCATAACGCTCGTAATCGACTCATGATTCGGCAGTTTGGCAAGGTCCTCTTGATCAAATGCCGGAGAAAACTTCTTCACAAGTATTTCCGCATCGGTAATACCGATACGACCACTGATAACCGTACCGACGTTCCCGATAATCGCCTCTCTTACCTTATCAGTTAGCTGAGTCATGAACTGATTGCCGAGAATGAGGTTCAAGCGATATTTACGAGCCTCGGAGAGGATTGATTCAAAACTCTCCGTTGCAAAATTTTGGAACTCATCGACATATAGAGAGAAGTCTTTTCGCTCGTGCTCCGGTATATTAGCTCGACTCATAGCTGCTGCCTGGAACTTCATCACAAAGATAATACCCAGCAACTTCGAGTTTAGTTCACCCATGCGGCCCTTACTGAGGTTAACGAGCAATATCTTATTACTATCCATGATATCCCTCAGATTAAAGCCACTCTCTGTCTGGCCAATGATATTGCGCATGGCGTCATTACTAATGAATGGACCAAACTTGCTCACTACCCAGCTAATCACCTCGCCGGCCTCATTTGAGCGTTGCGAAGCCGGGAACTCTTTCGTCCAGAAATCGATGACTGTCTGGTCCGTCACATATTTCAACTTACTTTTAGCATATTCTGGATCGATTAACACCTTAGGAATATCAACGAACGTCCCACCGGCAGGGTCTGCCATCAAAAGTAAAGCCGCGTTACGGAAAATGTGCTCAAGACGCGGACCTACAATACCCGTATGTCCTGGGTCATAGAGGCCATAGAGCATATTTATCGCTTCTTGGATCAAAAAGTCCTTTTGATCGGGACTGTCGAATTCGAACATGTTAAGACCTATCGGATTTGCCATATCACCAGGGTTAAAGTAAATAACATCCTCGACGCGCTCCTTCGGGACCTTACCTAGAAGGCTTTCTACGGAGTCACCATGCGGATCGACGAACGCAAAGCCACGACCATCCATCATATCTTGAAATGCCAAGTTTTCTAGTAATACAGATTTACCTGTACCAGTTTGACCAATGATGTAAGTATGACGACGCCTGTCATTCGCACTGAGGCGAATCGGCTTTTTCGTACCACGAAATTCGTTATACCCCAGTAAGAGCCCCTCGTCCATGATTTCGGTCGGACCATCGACTTGCTTTGAAGCCTGCCGCACTACTTGCGCTGTCGGTATGGTGTTTTGGCTCGGGAGATGGAAAAGTGTTGCAAGTTCGACACTATTTAAGATGTTCTTTGTTACCGATTGCGGGAAAAAACGGAATATGTACGCCGTGACGAGCTGTTCAATATTCTTTGATACCGAGAACTTGAAGCCATTAAAACTCGGCGAGTCAAAGAGAGAAAAGGCAGCAACAATGTTTTTTAGAAGTATTTGTGATCTTGCAGCCGTATTAGAGGACACGACGACACGCACAAGAACTTCGTAGCCCGGGTATCTCGTTTTTTCTTGAATAGCATCGACAGCCGACTGCTCAAGAGAGGTCAGTTGTTTATCTTCGGGTTTTGCCTCTGACGTCTCGGGCGGCTTCCAAAGCGCTTCGAGTAGGTCCCCGGCCTTCAAGGATCCTGCCGCACTGCCTTTGCCTCCACCCCTGTTCTTTACAATCCGTCCGGCCGCTTCAATGGATTTTTTGGTCCAGCTTTCCTGTGCAGGCCTCATAAGTAACTGTACGGCGACGCCGTCTTGTCGATCGGCGGACGATAGAGCATTCAAAAGAGCCCTTGAAGCATCACGCTTCGATTCCTGATACGTAGCGATTGGATAAACAAAGTCTTTCTTAAGGGTAAACTCACCTCCGATCGTGCCACTCATTTTACCCATTTGGCTAAAGATATTACGATCCTGCTCCTCTTCAAGACGGGCAGAAGGATATGCTGCAGCCACGGCCTGCCTTACGACGTCCTCGAGAACAATTGGCACCACAACGTAGTACTGCACGAGACCTTCTCGAGCGATTACCTCAAAAGAAAGGTGACGCTGGCCATAAATTCTACTCTTGAACCCTTTCGTCGCCGTACTTGAAATGATGTTATACATCACTTGGGCTTGAGAGAGAATCTCCTCGGTCAAATCACGCTCATCCCTGCTACCACCCTCGATATCCGTACTTGATGGTGGCAGATGGATTCGAAGCGGAATCATCTTGAGGCCGCGCTCGTAATTTTTAGCTTCACGCACTGTTTTTTGGTACTGCGCAAACATCGCGTAACCTAAAATAGCCGCTCCTATGCCAACCAAGATAACAGTAATGACTACCCCTACCACTCTGTACTTCCCCTATTTATCACTGTGCCGAGCCCAGCTCTCTCCCATATCGTTTTAGTAAATAGTCCGCCTGTAACCGGTTCACCTCTTGCTCCCTGAGGTATGGATCATCTCTTGTCTCCGCTAAAACTTTTTTTGCTTTATCCACCCATTCTTTTTCGATAAGATCATCATCATTCGCAACTGTAGGTAGAATGACCGATGTCTGCGCCGTATCGCCCGCAGTAGGTACAGGTTGCGGAGGGGCAGTAATAGGGGTAGGTATTGCTGCAGCCGGCGCTCCATTATCGACTGGCGCGGACCCCCCTCTTGTCTCCTGCCTTTCGACGGCACCTTCATTCGCGACTTCGGGGCGTTGTTCAGCACCTAAAGTCTCGCCATTAGACGGCAATGAAACCGTTGGCAATTCAGGGCTACGACCAGGCGAAGACGGCGTTTGTTCCATATCTGTAATTATACCATAATCACATTTAACATCTACTGTTTATGTCGTACGATTTGAAACATATATCCAGGCGATGACAGCAAAAAAGAATATAAGCAAGACTTGATAAATACCAACCTCTCCAACTGTCTGGATGGCGATAAACATGATTGGCACTAACGCGATGACGCTGGAATAGTAATACGCTCTCCGAAAAGTCATAACCTCAAACCTCTGAATACCCTGTTTTTTAGGGGTGAACCGATAGGCTGCTGCGCTCAGGAATCGAAATAAAAAAGTCAGCACGCCAAGTGCTGTTAGATATAAAAATACGAAGAAACCAAGAATACCGAGGGGACCACTATCGGCAGGGTTCGTCGTAAAAAGCAACACAATCAGCATCAGTGCTGATATCCCCGTTATACTCGCCACAATTCTTATTAACATATCCCCTCCCAAGGGATGCTACTCTTTTTAGATTTAAAAGAGCCGCAGCAGCAAGCTTAATCATCTGGCAGCAGCATGCGCCGCTGTTAGAAATACTATTGGGCGCGTGTGCCAGAAACCACCTGCCGCTGCAGGCTATCTGACCGCTCCGGGAAAACCCGGGGCAAGTATCCATACCATTTTCCAGCAAACAAATTGTTTACGTACTAGTGATATGTCGCTCTAAACGCTTTTTGGGCGGAGCATCGGCAACGCCACAGCGTATACGACTCCAGGCCTTGTATGTGACAAAACAGGCAGTTCTATGCGAGTGTCGTCACCGACTTTCCGTCCAATGATGGTCAGATTTGAATAGATTTTTAATGTGTTTTTTGCTTTTTTGTTTTAAGTAAAGCGTACTTGGAATACTAGCATAAACGATATAATTCGTCAATACAGAATGGATAACCAAATCGTAGCTTATATAACAACTTATCTTCATATTTTCAAAAATCCATCTGTTATATTATATAATATACATATAAACAACATTGTGTATAATACAATTCTTTATACACTCTCCAGTTCCTTAACGTAGCCAATGCCGCCCTTTCTTGGCTAGAAGCAGCCCGCTCCCTAGGAGGCTTCATAGCCTATGTTCACTGCACAGTGCGGTGAGTGCCTAAAATATATTATCCCATCCAAGTGATACGCTACTTTGCTCTTGGCCTTAATGTATCGGGTGCTATTCCTATTCTCATGTCCATGCAGCATGCGCATCACATGTGGATCAACGCTGCAAGAAAATAATAAGTAAATTGTTTCTTAGTCGTCTCCGACGCCCATGTGTGTCATTATTGCGATGCACGACCTGCTCGTACTTACATGTCCTTACAATCAGTGCTCGCCTACCACGACGGCTGCTCGTCTTTCTCTTCAGCCGCGCCGACCATACCAAGATTCGTACATTAAACCTTTTTTGCCGGAGACTATACTTTAGATGTTTCCTGTCATATTTCTATTTCACGTTACTGTCATGATTGCTTAGTTGCTTGTCCGGATTTTTTTGATAAATAGGTCGAAAGATTTGTCCAGGACACTACATATGGATTATCCACAACTACTATTCTCTCCTTCAGACAATTTCTAAAAATATTGTTGACACAAGCACGTTGGCGTCATATTATAGGGGTAGCTTCTGAATAAAAAAATTGTACAGGAGCCAAAAATAAACACTACGAAAAACAACCACTTCTAAAACAACCACTACTCGCAGGTGGTTGTTTTATTTTTAAATAAAGTTTCGCATATCGATCGATACCACCCGTTTAGCGTCTATCTTCCCGCTTATAATTGTAATACCGTACGGTTGTTTTATAATTCACCTATGTCTAAGGAAGCTCATATACTCATAGAGGCAGCCAGGAAATACATAGGTTGCGACTTCCGCCATCATTTCGATCCGCACAATCTTTGTGACAACGGAAAGGTCACTGTAGATAACTGCATGGAGCATGGCCTAGGACAGGATAGGCAGTTTGACTGCAGCGGACTCGTTGCTGCCGCGATCAGAGATGTGCTCGGTATCACCAATAGTGAACTGCCGCGATATTTCAGGCATGCACGGCAGTTCACCGAGCTCGAAGAACGTACACCGAGCCTAGAGGGAGATATCGCCATCTTCTATCCGGCAAACTCCCCCAACCTTCACATGGGTATATTGGTGGCTGAAAAAACAGTACTCCATGCGAGCGGCCGCTCTAAAAAAGTCGAAAAGGGCGAAGTCGCTGGCAAATTCCGCCGAATCGGCATCGTACCGTCAGAGAAAGCTTTAGATGCCTTCTCACTCGCGGGCAACTACGCGAAGACCACCGATTAACGGTGGTCTTTCATGAATTCACTATGGTGGAGCTGCGGGGTACTGCCCCCCGGTCCAAAAGGTAACGAGCTATTCGTCTACAAGTTTAGTCTGCCTTAAGTTTACTGGCTCTGAATATCGAAAACAGACAAAAAAACTCAGCACCAGCGTGGGGAAAATGTTCCTACAAATAAGCCACTGCGCTTACAAGTAAGTAAGTGACATAGATATAACACCATGCGTCGTTATGTCACCTGGGTAACGCATGACGGTCGCACAACTAGGCGCGAACTACAGCAAGAGCTGGAGTAAATGCTTGCGCAAATACTGCCGGAACGCTCTTAACTGCTTTAGCAATGTTAGTTGCAATTAAGATAGTGCATTACGTGCAAAAGTCGACTTGCAAAATAGCCTGTTAATGTCCTCTTGTCGAAGCTAAGTCAGCCCCATCCATGTATCTATACTATACCATAGTTTACATCCAAACGTAAGCATGGTTAACTAATGGCAACATGTCAGCCGTGGCTAAGGTCATTACTGTTGCTCCAATCGGATTCGAAGGCCGTATTATAGAGGTGGAAAGTGATACGACTAAAGGACTCCCCTCCCTTCAGATTGTCGGCATGGGAAGTAAAGCTATCGACGAAGCAAAAGAACGCGTTAAAAGCGCCATCGCTAACTCTCTTCTGGAATACCCGGCTCGTCGTATCACCATAAATCTCGCTCCCGCTGAAATCCCGAAAGATGGCACACACTACGACCTACCTATCGCACTCGCCATTCTGGCAAGCAGTGGTCAGTTACGTCAGGAAGAGCTTGCAAATGCAGCATTCGCAGGCGAACTCGCCCTTGACGGTACTATACGCCCAATCCGGGGTGCCGTAGTCATAGCCGAAGCCGCCAAAAACAAGGGCCTGACTCATCTTTATCTGCCCCTTAGTAACGTTGATCAAGCAAGCTTAATCGAAGGCATTGAGATTATTGGGGTAGAGACCCTGAAATCGCTCTTTCTTCATCTTAAACAAGAGGTGCGTATACAAAAAACAGCAGTCGCACCGACCCAAAGGAGCAAAAAGAAGGCGCATTCTGGCACAGAACTTGGTGATATCTACGGGCAGGAGCAGGCCAAGCGAGCGCTTATCATCGCCGCAGCCGGATCTCATAACATATTATTTACCGGTCCACCTGGCGCTGGCAAGACAATGCTGGCACGTGCACTGGCGGACCTACTCCCCTCTTTGTCATCTGAAGAGCAGGTGACATTGACGAAAATCTATAGCCTCTCTGGAGAATCTACTGAAGAGAGGGTTTTTAGCCGACCTTTTCGCTCGCCGCATCACACCTCAAGCAGAATTTCGCTTATTGGCGGCGGTTCGAACCCTAAGCCTGGAGACATCAGCCTAGCCCACCTTGGAGTTCTCTTTCTCGATGAGCTACCGGAGTACCCGAGGTCAAGCCTTGAATCATTAAGACAACCGCTAGAGGACAAATTCGTAGTAATCAGCCGAGCGAATGGCCACGTATCTTTCCCTGCCGACTTCATGCTGGTCGCTACTATGAATCCGTGTCCGTGTGGCTACTACGGCGACTCGACTCATGAGTGTTCCTGCAATAGCGCCCAGATTCTTAATTATCAAAAGCGACTATCTGGCCCTCTCTTAGACCGAATCGATATGGTCATTCCTGTATCGAGAGTCCCTCACCACTTCCTCCTAAAATCAGATGTGGTGTCGAAAAATCAACACATGCTAGCCAAAAAATCGATAGAAAAAGTCAAGGATATCCAAAGCAACAGATACAAAAGTAGTATAAAAAGCAACGGAAATATTTCGTCACGAGACGTAAAAAAATACGCCGACCTCAGCGAAGAAGCACATTCGCTTCTAGAAACAGCTGCTAAGAAATTAGACCTCAGCGCCAGAAGCTACTTCAAAACCATAAAAGTCGCCCGAACAATCGCCGACTTGGACGAGTTGGAGCAAATCTCCCCCTCGCACATAAGCGAAGCCCTACAATACCGATAGACCCTCTTGAATAACTACCTGACATCTGGTAAAATAGTGGGCGAGTATCGTTCATA
>CBFGYC010000022.1:0-9438 GCA_965652985.1 uncultured bacterium
TGAGTGTGCCCTGTTTAAGCACTGCCGAATCGGGGCTCACGGTGATTGTCGGGGGTATGATAACGGTGAGTGTGCTGGTCTGTTGTGCAATGACAGCGACCTGCTTGGTGACAAGAATGCTTTGTTTGCCGCTAGTGTCGGTTGCCTGAACACTGACATCGACAAGCCCGACGCTGTCCTGTGGTAACTCGCTGGCGAACACGCCGCTGCCATCGGCGATAATGCTGGCTGCCGGTTGCTCGTTGCCGTTTTCGTGTATCTTGATTTGTGCGTGCGGACTGGTTTTGCCTTGGACAAGAATGGTGCCAACCGGGATATGCAGCGTAACATCGCTTGAAAGCGCTGCAGTATAGCTGGCGGAGATGAGACCAAGGCATGCAAGCAGAGCGCCGACGAGCACCGTCCGTACAACCGGTATTCCTGGGCGTCTGAACATAGGCTATTTGCCCTCTTGTTTGCCAGCAAGCACTTTCAGGGCGAGCAGTAGCCTGTGCCGTATACGATAAATAATGAAGGCGAGGATTATTAAGGCGACTATAGCTGGGACGACTTGCTTCAATGGAAGGATAATAAATGAAGTCTCGGCGGTAATCAGCTTGTTTTCGTTGCCGTATACCATAGTGAGGCGAGCGGTGTAACGGCCGAGCCTGAAGCCTGAGTTTTCCCAGATAGCACTCATCTTGCGTTCGGCGCCAGGTATGACATTATTGCTCTCTACCTGGGTGCTGGCAACCTGCTTGCCAAAAGTATTAAAGATAGACACGGTGCCAGTCGGCTTGACGTGCACGTTGCCTTCATTCTTTACGATGGTTTCGAACGTGATGTCCCGCTCGGTCGTGACAGGCGTGTTCAGCGCCTTAAAGCTCGCAAGCGAGGCTTGCTCCTTAACATCGCCCGGTACGCGCACCAGGATGACCGGTGCTAGCTCCTGGCTGATACTGGCGGCAGAGCCCTCTTGGTTTGATGGGAGCGTGCTGAACACGACTGACCCGAAGTGGCCTCCCGGGTCGGCATTTTCGGGGACGCTGATGGTCACCTCGAAGTCCGCGGTCTGATTAGGCTCGACCGTCACGGGGCCGGACGGGCTGACAGAAATCCACTTGGCGAGCGAGTACGGAGTATCCTCCTCTTCGATCTGGATAGCACCCTCGTTGCCGCTTGGCACGAAGTTCCTAGGTGTCGTCTCTATAGCGAACGCCACGGTACTGCCGTTCGTGATCCGGAAGACATGAGTAGTTGACTGACCTTGGTTGATAGCCGTATCGAGCGACTGAGGAGATAGAGTAATGGAAATACCATCGTCCTTCTCTTGGGCAAAGAGAATGCTCGATGACAAGAGAGATGCGAGCACTACGACTGATACAGCCAGCGCTGCTACTTTGAGGGATAAAGCGGCGCTGCGCTGGAAGCTGGTGAGCACGGGAACATCTCCTACTTATTTGCTAAACGTATTATACAGCACTTATCGCCTAGGGCGCTACGCGGAGGGCTTAGTAAACACCGGCTGCCGTGTAGACGAGCGTCGTATTGTAGCTGCCAGCTGGCGTCGTGTTCGAGATACCGATCTGGTGACCGACGCGAGTGGTTTGCGTGCCGCTGGAGCCGCTGTCCATTACCAGTTCGTTGGTGGTAGACATACCTGCCCAACGGTTGGCTGGTGAAGTAAACCTGTTCGCGGTGGTTCCTGCCAGTGATGAATCTTCGGTCGTGTAACCCCATGCTTCGATGCCGGCTGCCGAGAAAGCAATCGGTGCGGCGTTGGTGGCGCCTGCCAGAGAAGGTATCGTATAGGTGCCGTTCGTCAGGCCACCGGTTTGCCTAAGGTTCACCGTGAAGCCGTTTGCCGCGTTGGTAGCAACAGTGAGGTTGTGCGCTGAAACGCCCTTTGCGGCGGCAGTGACATCATTGCTGAAGTTGATGGCTGTCGGTGTAGTGGTAAGTGTGGTAGTTGCACTATTTACTGACTGTCCGCTGTTAACTGCGGCGATTGTAAATGAAAGCGTTGGCTCGACCGTAAGGGAGACAAGCGCACCATCTTTGTAGACGAATGCGACGACGGTTGAGTCAACCGGACCGGTTGAACAGTCGGTGTTCGTATACGTATCGAAGAGACCATAGTACGTAGCAGCGGCGCTGCTGCCGTTCACGATACCGCCCCATACAATAGTGCCGCTGGCAGCTGGAGTCGCTCCTGTTGTGTTCGTAGCGCGAACAACACCAGCTGCATTGCCGACCGTCCATGTGCCGGTTGCGATAGTATTCGAAGATAGCGTTGCTCCAGTAGTGGTAAGACCCGTCGGAGCACCGCCGGTGCCGTCAGCATTGTTTGCGAATCGCAGCTGAATACAGCGGATCGATGTACCAGTCGTAAACCCGCTGCCTGAAAATGTGTAGGTGGTTGTGTTGCCGGGGCGCGGGTCGCCGAGTGTTAAGTTGCCACTGGTGATTGTTGCCGCTCCAACCGCGAATGGTAAAACCACTGCTACTGCCAGTACTGCAACTGTAATTTTAGCGAATGCTCTGTATCGGTCTTTCATATATCCCCTCTTAACAGTTAATCACACCCTATGTGGGGATAGTATATAACACAACGTAAGCGCAATCAATGTTTTTGCCGAATAAGGTATGTTACTCTCCGCGTGTAATTATTTTTACAGCTTTGACTACTCTGTGGCGAATATAATAGCCGTATGCAGCCACGACGATAGCCGGGAATATAAGAAGAAGCCTAGGGTCGAATGGCAGTGCGATAATGCGGATTTCCGGGCCGATCGCTTCCTTTGGGTTTGTGCCGTAGTTGAATTTTATCTGTGAGCTATAAACCCCGGCACTTAGCGGGTGAGGCACCGTAAAGGTGACCTTTTTTACTTCTCCTGGCAAAATGATTTCCGGGTGAGAGCTGACGGTCTGTTGATCGCCTCCTCTACTGATATACAGGCTCGGGCTATAGAGCGTGTGAATATTACCGTCATTCGTTATGGAATACGAAACAGTATTCGATCTAGAGGGACTCGCAATAATTGTAGAGGGACCATCGAGCGAAATTCGTAGATTTTCTTTTGTATCGCCAGAAACAGCTGCCATCACCTGCACCGCTAACTCGGGTTGGGTGGCGATGACGCCGTCGTCATTTTCGAGGCTAAGGGGTTGAACTACCAGATCGACGTAGTGTCCTCCACTGGGAGTATTTTCTGGTATCAGGACGGTAGCCTCAATGGTTTTGGTTTCGTTGGCTTGTAGAATAAAATCCGGCTCGGTAAATTTTACCCACTCTTTGGCGCTCAGGCTGCGCATCAATCCTTCGGGTTGGCCGTCGCGTTGCCGGCTGTCGCGCGTGCTCATATGGATCGGTAGGGTGGTCTCCGAATTATTTTTTACCTGGAACGATATGCTTGCCTTACCTCCCGCTTCGCCGGTGGTTTCAAGGATTGCCGGCGAAGCAGTCAGCGACACGACACGAGTATCGGCGAGAACTTGTCGCGGCATAGCTAAAATACAAACTGCCAACACAGCGGCAATGACCGTAGGCGGTGAGATAAGCTTAATACGTCGCATACGCCGAGTATAGGATGGTAGTCTGGTACCTTCCTGCTTCCTGGGAAGTAGAGTTAACCCGGACTCTATTGGTGATAGTAATGTTGTCGTCAAGCGCCGGGCCGCCACTCGGAATCGCGCCTTTATCAGCCACGATGTCGCCTATGCCAGTGGTGCTGTGTGGCGCGAAGCAAGGTGCCGCTCCTCCGCCCAGGCAGGTCGCGCTATTAAATCTATTGCTGCCGCCAACACTAGTGTCAGAAGAGTGGTAGCCTAGCCCGGTATTGCTACCCCACGCTGCAGGCGCAGCGTACGTACCGCCATTAAACATCGGCACGATTTCGAGCGAATGGCTTCTCAAAAAATCTGTAGCTTTGCCGTAAATAGCGTAGCCGTTCTTGGCGTTTGTCGAGATGCTTAGTGTTGTTGTCTGGCTGGCGGTGTAGTTGTTAGAAGCGTTGAGTGCACCAAAGTTTACGGTGTTGGTAGAGCTGCTGAAGGTTAGTGTCGGTGCGACCAACTGGCCGTTACTGCTACCGGTGGCTACGTTTCCGGCGTTGTCCGTGACACGAACGTTAAAGTAGTACGTTTGTGATGTGCTAAGGCTAAGTGAACTTGCCGTAATGCTGGTACTGGTACCGGTTGATGTCCAGCCGCGAACGTTAGTGCCACCGGGAGTCGTGCCTATAGAGTATTCATACCCCTGTAGGCTGGATATGTTCGCGTTGCTTGACCAGTTAGCGGAAAGAGAGCTGAGCGAGCCGTTGTTTAGCATGGCGTCAACGCCCGTGTTGGTGCCGTCGTACACTGCGATGTTAGTTGGTGCGGTTGTGTCGACACCAAAATCGCGTGCCGACTCGAGGTTGTCGCCGAAGCTCATCCAGGCAGAGTAATCACCATTGGCATCTCTTATCCGTGCCTGCCAGTGGTACTGCCCCTGCGTCAAGCTGCCAATAGTCACCTCAGTATTCACCGGCGTGCCGGAATAAGACGCCCCTGTGCCGCATGACGTCTCGGCGCCGGTAAAGTTCGTCCCCAGTGGCTGACGCTCGACGCAGAGCTGTAGCGTATCACTTGCGTCGGGGTCACTCGCTGCTGCAACGAACTTCATTTGACCCTCATTTGTCCAGTCGCCAACACCTACGGTAGCTCCGCCCGTCACCTTTACCTGCGACAACGAGCCGGGCGTATTAGGAGGACTGGAGTCGTTGATAGTGATCTCGGGATAAGTTGAGTACGTGCTTAGTGGCGTTCCGTTCGATCCGACAACCCGGAAGCAGTACGTGCTGCCTACCTGTGCGCCGTTATCTACAAGCGAGAAATCCCACAGTCCGTCTTGCCCGTCGTTGATTGCTGACTGATTGTTGGTAAACGGGTTACCTTCGAGGTACGACTGGTTAACTACAGTATGGCCGGAGTGGCTTGGGTCGCCTGCATTATTGGTCAGCGCGGCACCATGACTTGGCGTGCTATTGTCGTTCCAGGTGATGAGCGAGTCCTCGATATATCTAATATCGGCAAGGGAATTGCTGACAGCATCTTCTCCGCCGATCATCCAAATCCGCTCGTTGTACGCCATCATAGTGGTCAGGTACCTGGGGCTCGCATAAACGCTACTATTCTCCTTTACCCAATCTACCCCATTACTACTTGACCAAAGATCATTGCGGGTTGCCACAGAGTCGGGGCCGTCTCGCCCGCCGTATATCCATAGCTTTCCGTCAAATACCGTGCCTTCGAATTGCAGTCGATTGCTCCATCCGGCACTACTCGTCTCCTGCGTCCAGTTGCTACCATCTGTACTCGACCAGACGTCACTATAGGCGCCCGATGCGCTTCCGCCACCCAAAATATACATCTTCCCATTAAAAACGGTTCCGTACGGGCCATAGCGACCGCTCCATCCGGCACTACTCGTCTCCTGCGTCCAGTTGCTACCATCTGTACTCGACCAGACGTCGTTATAGAGTGTATTGCTATTACCAAGGCCACCCATCAGCCACATTTTGCCGCCAAAAACCATGGCTGCAGGATAATTGCGGTCGCTCCACCCGGCACTACTAGTCTCCTGTGTCCAGGTGACTCCATCACTGCTCGACCAAACGTCGTTAAGCCGAGTAGTGCCGCTCCACCCGCCCATTATCCATAACTTATTATCAAAACTCAGCAGTGCACCGGCCATCCTGCCTGGCCAGCTAGCGCTGTTGGTCGCCCTTGTCCAGTTAGTCCCATCGCTACTATAATAGACATCATTAAAGAACGTACCAGTGGCGCCATTTAAGCCTCCTATCACCCACATCTTGCCATCATGAATGACGCTCATGTGCCCATGTCGACGCTCGATCTGACCAACGGTATTGGTCCAGCTTGAGCCATTAGCACTCGACCAAACATCGTTCCGAGCATTAGATCCGTCGTGCCCACCAAATATCCATACTTTATTGTCAAACCCGACAGCCTCGTGGTAGCTCCGGCCCACCCAGTCGGCCGATGCAGTTTCTTGGGTCCAGCTTACCCCATCGCTACTCGACCAAACATCGTTACGCCTGGCTCCGTCCCAGCCCCCCATCACCCACATTTTACCGTTTGCGACTGCTACGCTAAATGTCTCGCGGGCGCTCCAGTTGGCACTGGCTGTTGCCCTTGTCCAGCTAGTACCGTTGCTGCTCCACCAGACATCGTTGGAGTCAGAAGAGCCATTCGTGCCGCCCATCACCCACATCTTACCGTCAAAAACGGTCGCTTCGTGGTAGGCTCGGGCTGCCCAAGAAGGGGTCGCTTCTTGAGTCCAGCTCACTCCATCGCTGCTCGACCACACCTCGTTCAAGTAGCTGCTCCCGTCGACACCACCGAGTACCCACATCTTACCGCCAAAAGAAACAGCAGTAGTACGGTAGAGGCCACCAAAGTTTGCGCTGGATGTTTCTTCTACCCAGTTCACCCCATCACTACTCGACCAGACATCACTTAGAGCGCTAGTACCCCAGCCGCCAATCACATACAATTTGTCGTTATGCGCGACTACTGCGTGCTGCTGCCTGCTAGACCAGCCGGGCTGGTCGGTCGCTAGCGTCCAGTTAAGGCCATCTGTTGAGTACCAGACATCGGCATACGCACCAACTGCTGAAAAGCCCGAATAGCCACCAATTGCCCATATTTTGCCATCAAATTCGACTACCTGAAACGTGCTGCGCTTCTCCCATATAGGCGCCTTCCACTCGTCTACCCCGAGACCGACAGTAGTGTAAATCGATGGGGTACCTCCGGTTGGCAGTTGGCACGTCCCGGTTCCTTTATCGACGTACTGGAGCTTAAGATCCTGACCATTTTGACCCATGTTATCACCGCTGACGTGTAAACTCTGGCGTAGCCTAAATGCTTCGCCGGGTGAGTTGAAAGTTGCTGGGGTATTGTTGGCGGCTAGCGCAGCACCGACGTTGGTTGAGTTAGCGTTTTCAAACCAGCGGTAGGCTGATTGATCAAGATCGAAGTTAATATGTGGCTCATACGTCACTTCAGCGTACACTTGGGTGATTCGAACATCGTCATCTCGACTACTCTGAGAACCGAAGCCTTGTACTACTCGGACGAATTCAACCTGCAGATCGTCGTCGCCTGTCCAGTTACCGCTAAAGCTGGCAGTGTAGAGCGTGTTGCTAGGGCTGGGGGGCATTTGAAACGTTTGTGCTGACTGGTAGGAGCCATCAATAGTTATGCGTACCTGAAGATCATCAGGCGCGACCGCACCGATAGGATCAGAGTGGGCATAAAAATTAACATCAACTTTACTCACTGTGCCATCTGTACCAGCGACAGAGGTAAAGGTATATTCCTCTTCGTCACCGGTCACACCGTTTGAGCCGGTGCTGACGTAATCTGAGGTATTATTCGTCACCTCGTCTATCGCGGTGTAGTGGCTGGTGGCACAGCTCGGCGTACAGGTGGCGAAGCCACGAGTGACATCACCGTCTGGCCGGACTATCCCGGTCGCAGCATGGGCAGGTTCTGTTCGTAGCTCAAGCGAAGTAGCTGAAGCTGCCACAAGAACCAGCAGCATAATAATTGGCTTCAGCCTAATATCTAATGGAAATAGTGTTTTTTTGGATTTTAGATGCTTCACTGCTTTTCTCTCAGCTGCGAATAGCGGTAGCTACTCTCCCTCCACCTAATAACCGACGTATCCCGGTACTTGGGATGATTATAACGTTAATGGCAGCAAACTTCTAGGCTATCGTGGGGTATTGGCGCTTTCTTCTGCCATGCTTACCACACCGAATCGCTCAGATATTTGCTAAGGCAAAACCTATTCGGGCGTAGGTCTCAACTCATAGCACAATAAAAAGCGCCAGACCAAAAGATCTGACGATTTTCATGGCTGGGATGGAGAGATTCGAACTCCCGAATGCCAGGACCAAAACCTGGTGCCTTACCACTTGGCCACATCCCAATGATGATTTGCTACGATGCCTTACTCCCGCCTGCCTCGAAGGAAGGGCAGGACTTGGCATCGTCCCAATGCGGGTTTTACGGATGTAAAACAGTAGCGCAGCTATTGTATCATATCTAGCCCGTTGTTTGCCACCAAGCGGTGATTGCCTTTGTTGAAGAAGTGGCGACCAATGAATTTATGGGTTTCAGCGACAAGGAACAGACCGCCAAAGGCGATGATACTCGTTATGACGAGGTGTTCCATGGCGACGGGCGTGACATGAAGCAGAGTACCAAGCGGGCCGAAGAGCGCTAGGAGCTGCAGTGTGATCGCAATGAATAGCCCGACGTAAAAGGGTATATTCAGTACCTTAAGGTTCGCAAGTGACGGACGGTAGTCGCTGCGGGCCGCGAACGCGCTCGCCCACTGCATGACGACGAGAGCGTTGAAGGCGATGGTACGCCCGTAGGCGTGATCAAACATGGAGGCGAAGAACAGATAACAGCCGATAGCGACGATCGCCATGGCGCTGGCGACGGTTATGAGCCGTGAAACCATGAATTTACTCAGAATCGGTGACTCAAGGGAGCGAGGCTGTTCTTTCATGTTCTCTTTCCTGCCCGGCTCGAGACCAAGTGGGATGACGAGACAGCTGTCGGTGACGAGGTTGACCCATAGGATTTGTACCGGTGCGAGTGGCACTGGGAGGCCAGCCATCAACGCGATGATGGCAGTCAGTACCTCGCCCGCGTTGGTCGCGAGTAGATAGTAAATCATCCGCCGGATATTGGCAGCGACGGTCCGGCCTTCGTGCATGGCGTCGATGACGCTCTTGAAGTTATCGTCAAGAAGAATAATATCCCCGGCATCTTTGGCGATATGCGAGCCGCTCCCCATGGCGATTCCGACGTCGGCATTCGAAAGCGCCGGCACGTCGTTGACACCGTCGCCGGTCATGGCAGTGATATGACGCTTTTTTAGAATCGCGAGAATACGATATTTGTTTTCTGGAATAACACGCGAGAAGATGAGCGTCTGGTTGACGACTTCTTCAAGTTCGTCGTCATCCATATGATGCATGCGCCTGGAGTCAAATACTTGGTCGCGATTTGTTACCATGCCAAGTTGGCGGCCGATATGAAAAGCCGTTTCGAAATGATCGCCCGTGATCATGCGCACCGAAACACCGGCTCCAAGCGCGCTTTCGATCGCCCTCTTCGCCTCTGGACGGATCGCGTCGGCGATAGCGACGAAACCGGCGAATTCAAGTTTATCCTTCGCGGACATATCAAGTAGCTTTTTCGGCGCTTTCGTGAGCACGCAGTGCGCCACGGCGATTACCCTGAAGCCCTCCGAGGTCATGGCGTGCAGTATCTTTTCCGCCTCTTCCCTCTCGGATTCCGTGAGGTCTGACCGTAGCAAAATGGCCTCAGGAGAACCCTTGACGGCGAGCTCGTACTCTTTGCCGTGATGCC
>CBFGYC010000023.1:0-9342 GCA_965652985.1 uncultured bacterium
TCGGCAAAAACGGTATACACCGTTTGGTTCAGGACCAACTTCACCGGCAGTCCTCTGTCGAGAGCATAGATTTCACCGCGTTTCGCTGGAATGATGCGCTGCTTGTACTGCTCACTCGAAGCAAGATCGACATAATACGAGTGTCGTATCACCTGTAGGTAAAACAGGCGGACAATAAAGACCGCCATGACGACAAGTGTCAGCAAGACGAGCAGGTCTGCTCGAGTGCTTCTGTGAGTTGGAAAATTCATAATTTATCGACTGTAATAGTTCGTCTCGGCAGGCTCTGTCATCTGACGCGCTACACTGCTGTTTCTAATGTTTTCAAGTGCGGTTAATCTGGCGTTCTCAATCTCGAGATCTGCTTTTTCGTTACTAAGTTCCGCTATCTTGGCATCAACGTCTTGGATGTCATAATCGTAATTAGTAGCACTCGCAGCCTGTGTTAAGTATATCAAACCAAGCACAGTAATCATAAGGGCAACAAAGACCGTATGAGTCACGGGGCCGAATTTGACACTTGAGCTAAAACGCGCTTGGTTTTGATTGCGGTTCCAGCTACTCTGGCGTCTTGAAGTGAATTGAGTGGGGCGTGTTGAATAAGACACTGGAAAAGTATCCCTATGTTTTTATTTTTATTTTTGGTGGTACGCCCACTACTCAGCGGGCGTACCGATTTTTTTGTTACTTAACGCGAACAGCGACCTTGGTCTCTACTGATGCGTCTTGCATTTGTACAGGAATGTGGATTGGCATTAAAGCCCCCTTCCCTTTTTGTTTTTATTTTTTCACTGCGACACGAAGCTTGCTACTTCGTGAGCGCGGATTGTGAACGTCGTAAGTTGCTCCGTCGATTGGCTTTTTCGTGAGAACAGACAACTCGGCTTCGTAGCCAGATTGCTGCTGGTCGGCAAAATACCTTTTGACAAGTCGGTCTTCGAGACTATGAAAGCTGATCACCCCTACCCGGCCATCCTTTTTGAGGAGTCGCGGGAGCAATGGGAGCAATTGCTCGATCTGGCCAAGCTCGTCGTTGACCGCTATGCGGAGCGCTTGGAAGGTACGCGTGGCTGGATGGATCTTCATCCGCTTACCACGATGCTGCTCTAAGATAACCGAAGCCAGGTCTTCCGTTGTCGTGAGTGGACGGTGCTGTACGATTGCCTGCGCAATCCTACGTGCGGCACTTCTCGGCTCTTCGCCGTAAAGCGTGATGATACGTGTCAAATCGTCCTCGCTAGCTGTATTCACTAGCTCCTGAGCGGAAAGCTCAAGGCGACGATCCATCCGCATATCAAGCGGACCACTCTTTGTAAAGGAAAACCCTCGTTCTGCTCTATCGAGCTGTGGTGACGACACCCCCAAATCAACAAGTACGATATCAAATTCTTCACCTTCTTCATAGAGAGCCTTGGCGGCACTTACGAAATCCAAGTGAAGTAGTCTAGTGCCTCTTTGTTTGAAACGATCGAGCGTCGCAATCGCGAACTCGTCTCGGTCAACCAAAACGGCTCCAGTGAAGTTTTCAGTCTTAGCTAAAAAGCGATCGGCATGACCACCATATCCCGCCGTCAAATCGAGATACTTCTCGCCCTGAATGGGATGTAATAGATCAAGCGTCGCTTCAAGTAAGACCGGAACATGTTGCCCATGACTCTCGCCAATGGGTAGTGGTGGATGTTCTTGACTCATGCAGATAAGTATACACCTATCCGCTCGAGGTCACCTAACTGGTAGCAAGGATATTTTTATTTTTGTTTCGTTTTTGTTTTTAAGTTTCCAAAGAGATGGACGTTACTTTCGCAACTCATAGCCACTCTTTGGTGTGAGAGACTTATGTGTGAGGTGGAGTTTTTTTGGGAGGTGTTTTTTGCAACAAAGGTACGACGGTATTTTTAATGTGGTACCGCATTCCACGTCCTTGCTACCAGATAGGTGTCCTCGAGAGTATTCTTTACTATCTGGTCCTAAGTTGTTAAAGTGCTGTGGTTTCTCTACGCTTCGGCCTCAGGAGCGAGTATGCGCCAGTACGCTCCGGCTCGTATCGCTATGATACTTCCCGAGATACCTGCGTAGTCCAGCAGATGCTGCTCGACTGTCACCCTACCCTGTTTCTGGTCTAATTCGCTACTGGTCTTACCTCGACGAAAACGGACGTTAAGATCAGCGACCCTCTCGTCGAGAATGTCACCGTCAAGCGCCGGTTCAACCTGACCATCCCATACCGCTTGTGGGTATAGGTGGAGGTACTGACCAAAACCACGAGTCAGGACTACCCCGCTGGCAAACTCATTACGTAGCTCCACCGGTATGGTTAACCGACGTTTGTCATCGAGCTTACGTTCAAAGTAGTCCACGGTTGGTACCCTGTCCTCCTAGCGACCTGGCTTAGTGTAGATTGGTTTTTAATTAGTGGTCTGTTTGTTTTGGTGGTTACCCACTTTTTTCCACTAACCTTACTATAATACCCACTCTTACCCACGACAAGACCTATTTTCATTTTTTTGATACCTCTTACGGTTTTTCCACACTATTTGTGGATAATATCCCAAAAGAACAGCCCCTTCTCAGGGGCCATGTTTCTCTACCTGTGTCTTTCTTTATAGACTATTTTTTGGTGTTGGTGTTGTACAAATCGACAATACTACGTGCCACGACGATCGGATCGTGGCGAATGAGAGTACGAGCAGCCGCCATCGGGTCAGACTTCGAGGTGTTCTGCCACACGGTACCGGCAAGCAGATCCGCGCCGTACGCATGATACGAGGCGGCACTCAGCTCGTCAGTATCATATTCGACCGCAAGCTCGCCAACGCCTGCGTACTTCTCGAGCAACTCTTTGCTCGGTTGACGGGTGTTAAAAAGCACGGCGTCAAGGAATTTCTGTCCGGCTAGGCGCTCAATCTCTTCGACGAAATCATTCACACCATAGTCGTCGGTTTGGCCTGGCTTCGTCACGAGGTTACAGACATACACCTTAAGCGCCTGGCTTTTAGCAAGTGCCTCACCGACTCCGGGAACAATCAATGCCGGAGCTAAGCTGCCATAGAGGTTTCCTGGCGCGATCACAATAATATCCGCTTCCTCGATCGCCATGAGTGCCTGCGGATTCACGTCAGCCTCAGGCTCGAGCCACATCTTGGGGCGGGCCTCGCCCAGATTGGTTTCGCCAATGAGATACTCGCCCTTTATCGTGCCATGTTCCTCTGTCTCAGCCATCAGCGTCACGTTACTGAGCGTAATCGGCTCAACACGTCCGGACACGTTCAGTACCTCAGAAGCCACTTCAACGCCTTCGGCGAAATCACCGGTCATCTTTTCAAGAGCCGTCAGGAACAAATTACCGAATGCGTGGCCCTTTAAGGTGCCCTCTTCAAATCGGTAATTAAATAAATCCCGAAGCTTGGGCGCGTCAGAAAGCGCCACCAGGCATTGCCTGACGTCACCCGGAGGAAGAACACCTAGCTCATCGCGTAGCATACCGGTGCTTCCACCATCATCTGCCATATTAACGAGCGCCGTCAGCGACGTCGTGTACTCCTTGAGGCCAGTAAGGAGCGTGAAGCTACCAGTACCTCCACCGATTACGACAATTTTAAGATCATTGGTTATAGGGCTTGGTGTCATTCGTGTCTCGCATATTAGTAATAACTTGTCCTTTTATTAAATCACACCTAGGAGGCGGTGTGTATAATAGCCTATGTATGATTCGTGTTTTTCTGCGTGCTCTATGGCGATTTTTTATCTTATTACTCGGGGTACTGCTCGTTTGGTTCACGGTCGCCATGGTGGTTCCTTACGCAGATGTTCGCCTGCCACTGTTTTTCGTGCTGCTCTTCATCTACGCCGCTTTTGCATATGTTATCATCCCCACGCTTATCCGTATCCTACGGTTATTTGATAAGCCTGATCATATTCCCCTCTATGCCATTACTTCGGACGGCTGGGCGTCTGACCCGGTCAATATTGCCGTCATCACCTCGAGCCGCGAACAATTGATTAGTTCTATGCAACGCGCTGGATGGTACGAAGCAGATGAACCGACACTTAAAAATAACCTTAGGGCGCTCTACTCGATGGTTTTTAACCAACCCTACCCCACCATGCCCTTTAGTAAGCTCTACCTCTTCGGTCGCCCTTTTGACATCGGGTTCGAAAAACCGACAGACGAGCGGATGAGTCCTCGTTCGAGGCACCATGTACGCTTTTGGCAACTTGAAGAGCCAGATGACGAAAAACACTTTCACCATTTTGACTTTTGGCACACAAAGGTCAAGCACCTTCTTGGTCTCGAAAAACAGATTTGGATCGGTGCCGCCATAAAAGACACGAACATTTTCGGTATCCGTTGGCGCAGCGGTAGCATTACTCACCAAATCAGTGTCGATGTCGACGCGGAACGGGACCTCATTATTTCAGATTTATCCAAAGTACGCCAAGTCAGAACGGTCGACGTGATTTCGTCAGGCGAGCCATTTTCGTTTCGCGGACAAACAATCCACAGGGGTGGGCCGCTTATTTGTGACGGTACCCTCTGCGTCGTTGAGTTACGCGGCCGCGTCAAAGCGTCCGTGCTTAGCCGTTTTCCTAAGAAATAACATCTTCACCAAAGTGTTTTTGCAGGCGCATTTTTATACTGCCCTCGTGACGGCCTAACGTCTTGCTCAGTGTCTTCACGGACGCGCCGCTAAGAAAATCCTGCTTCAGAGTGGCGTCATCTCCGGCTTGCCACGGGCGATAAGCGTTCGGATAAGTCTCCCGCATCTTGGCGATCTTTTCACTCCAGCCACCAGCAGATTTTTTCTTCTCCTCAGGCTGAGCCTTACGGGTAGCTGCCTTCTTCTTTAAATGCGCGAACCTCTTGGCGTCATCTCGTCCTTTTTGCTGCAGCTCGACATCGATACGCCTGGCTTCCTCGCTAGCTCGAAGCGCCATTTGGTTTATACCCGTCAGATACAGGTTCGTTAGGTTCTTGACGCGGCTCAGCGCCACGTAGCCCATACCCTCGACAAAGGCCTTTCTTAGGTCGATACGGGCCGCGTCAAGCGTCATGCCCTGTGATTTATGCACCGTAATCGCCCAGGCCAGCCGGAGCGGTATCTGGCTGATACTGGCCCTCTTTTTGTCGCCGTCTCGTAGCTCCCACGTATCAGGCATCATGCTGACAGTCCGGCCATTCAAAAACTCGACGATCGGATACTCGGTCGCAGGTTCAAAATCCACCACCGTTCCGAGGCTGCCGTTGGCGTACTTGCGGTCCATTGAGTTTTTTACCGCCATCACAAGAGCACCTTTCTTGAGCCTGAGGTTGCTTGGCGCGAGCACTGATCGCTGTAATGACTCGACATAACTCGCAGCTCCCGTTGAAATTTGCGTATAAATAAGCTCATCCTCATGCAGCTCATCAAGGCGTGCCTCGTTGATACGATCAACATCCACGTTTACCGTATGAAGTTCGGTTACGACAGTACCTTTTTTTGGCTCAACCCCGACTCTTTCGAGTAGCTGCTCGGCATGCCGGCGACGAATGTCACCACTCCGAAGCGCATTAAGGATCTCAAGCAGTGCCTCATCGTCCTGACGATGCTGCTCTTCGAGGTAACATATGACCGGGTTGATTTCTTGCCACACAGTACTACTTACCACAAAACTGCCAGCCCGGGAATCTCCCCTGTTCACCGGCGGCAGTTGAAAAAAGTCGCCGCTTAAAATCACCTGGATACCACCGAACGGCTCGTCTTTTTCACGCACTTGTCGACAGACCTCATCGACCATATCGAGCCGAAAATCGTGCAGCATCGATATCTCGTCGATGATAAGGATATCGGTCTTTTGTATGATTTCCTGCCTCGATTTAGACAAGTGCTTACCGAAATCTTTTGGAAGGCTGTCGTGCACACCGATGCCCGACAAGCTATGAATCGTGTTACCGCCAATATGCGTGGCGGCGAGGCCGGTCGTGGCGGTCACCGAAACATGCTTGCCTTCGCTTTTTGAAAGCGACACGAAACGGTTCAATACAAACGTTTTGCCCGCTCCGGCCGGTCCGGTCAGCAGCACGCTCTCCCCCGAGAGCATCACCTCAAGTGCTAGATCTTGGTTCATTACGTACTATTATACCCCAACAAAAAAGCCCCCCACGGGCTACTTAGTCAGAAATAATAGATAACAGGTAGGCAGACGGCGGCACCACCCGGACGATTTCTTTGTTTGAATCGTCCGGGCAGCAGCTCGTCAGGGATTAGCCAAGATCGTACGCTTCGATTTGCCTCCAGCGCTCTTCGTCGTTCTGCTGGAGAATAATCCTCAGGGCCGCCTGGCCCTCGATCCCTGCGGAGTTGAGAGCCATATCCTCCAGTTTCTCGCGCGGCACTTTCGCCTTTTGCAATTCGTACATTACGATTGCGACTGCGGTGCCGTGGAGGATGAAGTCGACTTCCGCGACCGCCTTGCGGCGGACCCATGTAAGAATTCTCACTGGAGTTCCTTTCGCTACCCGCGAGTACGATCTCCGCGCGGAGACACAAGGCGGGCCCGTATGCTTATCGCGTCAATAAGCCCACAAGCCAGCCTTGGTCTAGCTTCTGCCTACCTGTTAAGGTTATCCTGGAGATTACTGTCAACAGGATAACATCATTATATAATTATTTATATAAAAAGTCAATATTTTTTGCTCCGCTCGTTGCCGTAGCTCAAGCCTTGCCGCCACTCCCTGCCACTGCTATCATGAAGCCATGAAACCAACCAAAAGCGGCTTCACGATTGTCGAACTTTTGATTGCTATTGTAGTAATTGCGATATTAGCCGCAACTTCAGTGGTGGCATATAGTGGTGTTCAAGAGAGGGCGCGTGACGCTAGGCGGAAAAGCGATATTGATATGCTCTCCAAAGCTTTAGAAAATAATTACTTAATCCATGGAGCCTATACCCAGCCAGAGGCGCTTTGCTACAATAGCAGCATTGGAGACCTAGGCTGTATTGGCTATGGAGATCCCCCGCAACACTCACCAGTGGGACATTGGGCACACCATGGCGAGCTGCGACACCTTATAACCGACGGCATGATTGATAGCTTACCTGTCGATCCAACGAACGACTTAGTCTACCATTACAGATATGAGCCATTAAACGCGGGCCAAAACGGCTACGCAACCAACGGTCAGGGCTACGACCTTTGCGCACACCTAGAGACAACCGACGCAGACTATTGCGTTACTATGCGAAAGTAAGACACTAAGAGATAAGTCGCCAATTTAAGTAAATATGACCCATCCTCGTAGCGACTCGCCTTCAGGCTCTTCCAAAATCCGTTAGTGCTGTATACTGAGGGTATGCAAAAAAGCAAAAGCGGTTTTACAATTGTCGAGCTTTTGATTGTCATTGTGGTGATTGCGATTCTCGCGAGTATATCCGTCGTCGCTTACACCGGGATACAAAATAGGGCGAACGACTCTGCGGTGCAGGCAGACTTAACTGCTTTTGCGAAGTTAATTGAGATACAAAGAGTAGACCTGGGCACCTACCCTGCCACATTGACGTCCGCAATGGGTTTTCAGTTCAGTAAAGGCGCTTATGGAGAAGATTATCAAAGCAGGAACGTGCGATACTGTTACAACAGCGCCAACGATTCGTATGTACTCGTTTCAAGCTCAAAATCCGGCAATTATTTTGCGCTCATTAATGGCACCATCGCGCCTCAGTCATCAGCACCAAATCCAGATCCATATGGATATCAAGTGTGTAATTTTATAGGGTTAGCTTCTACGAACCCTTCTCAAAATGGATACTACGAATATGCTACTCCGCAGTGGGCTGACTGGACCAATTAGTCTTATTGTCTAGTCATTTCCAATAATCGCCCTACCCTCTCGGAGGCTCGCCTTCCGGCTCGTCGAGTAACTTCTTCGTCTTGATTTCGTAGCGCTTGCCGGTCACATGACTAGTAATATAATCTTCATTGATAAGGTTCACGAACATATCGAGGTCGTTGCCGTCCATGATGATGATCGCGCCGGCGTCATCAGTCATCAGTTCAAGCTGCATTTCATCGGCGTACTCCAGCGCCTGATCCTGCGTGACACCGCCGATTTCCATCTTCTGGAGTTTGTTCACAACTTTCGTGCGATCACGCACTAGCGTTTGCAGATCAAGTCCTTCCGGAAAACTGAGCTTATAATGCATACTAATTTCCTGCACTCGCTGGTCGGCCAGTGCCTGTTTTTTGTAGTCGTATTGAAAGAGTTTTTCAAATTTACTCGGGCTAAAGACAAAAATATCTTTATCGATAATCAGCACCTGGTTGTCGGCTGGCATCTTAATGCCAGCCTGGGCCTGGAAAAGACCGAATTTACCGTCTTTGAATTCCCAAGACACCGCACCCTGCAGCACGTTCCCTTGGTTGATCGCCTTGACTATATAAAACGGTGTATCGGGCTGCTCTTTATGCGTAAACCGCGCCACGATGCCTTTTATTCGCTTGAATTCATGCTCTTCTTCGCTGAATTCCACGATATCACTGCGCTGGTGCTCGATGAGGTGCAGTAGTGTCTCCGCCCTGCCGACATTCGCTAGGTTTGTCCGCAGCAGCACGTTGTCTTCCTGCTCGCTGAGCTCGAACTCACGGATGGCAAGGCCGGTGCCTGCGCCCATATTCACTTCATTCAGGATATCGTACAAAAACAACGGCTTGATTTGATTGTTGAGGTTCGTAAGAAAATTCGTCGTGTATGGCGTGTAATTTTTATTGAACAAGAAGAACTCAACATCCAATTGGTCTTTTTTACCGTCGGTTCGATTCGCCCAAAGGAAAATATCTGTTGATTCTGGCTGTGTTTCTGGGGTCGGTGTTTCGCTATTTGATTCTGGCATACCGTAGTATTGTACTACGAACCAAGCTACTTTTCCCAGTCAAAACCGTGACCAAAATGCCCATAACGAGCCGTTTCCGCGTAGATTGGCCGGCGCAGATCAAGCGCGGCAATGATTCCATTCGGCGCCAAATCATACCCTGTGATTGGCTCGGCAACGCCATCGATTATCGCGGTCGCCTCTAGCGGCTCAGCGACACCAATCGCGTAGGCGATACGCGTAAATACCTCTCGAGCATTCGGTCGTTGCTTTAGATAGTCAACGGCGACTCGCCGCGCCATATACGCCGCGCTGCGGTCAACCTTGCTTGGGTCTTTACCGCTGAAGGCGCCGCCGCCAATTGGGACACGCGGGCCGTAGTTATCGACCGCCAACTTACGCCCGGTCAGGCCGGCATCGGCGTCAAATCCACCCTGCTGCCAGTCACCAGCCGGGTTAATGTGAAGTGACAGCTCAGGAGGGGCTTGCCCCTCC
>CBFGYC010000024.1:0-8872 GCA_965652985.1 uncultured bacterium
AATGGTGAAAATGATAGGGTTAGTGTAACACAAGAAGACTAAAGAGAAAATAAAGTGACTCGCTATAGATGCTATACTTAAATGTATGGGACTTTTTATTCAACAAAACGAAAACCGATCGAAGCTGCAAGAACGCTTAGCGGCCGACCTAAGAGAAAAAGCAGCTCTTCAGGCGGCGAGCACGGAACCTCTCGACCAAACCAAGAACTCGAACTATGTCAAAGACATGGAACAGACATCATCGAAAGCCTGGCTATGGCTCGTGCTCGGTGCGGCAGTTATTGTTGCCGGAGTCGTCTTTTTCGTCACTCGTTAATTATTAAAGGGGAGTATTTCACCCCATCACTAGAGGTGGTACACTAAAGATAGTTATGCAGAGTTTTGATACCATTCGAGCCGCCCTGATCGAACGAGTCGCGACTGATCCCTCTCCTAGGGATGTCTTAAAGGTTCCAGAGCTGAAGCAACTGTACGGGGCGATCAAGGATCAGCCGGCAGAAGAACGCGCGGCGTATGGACAAAAAGTAAACGCCCTGAAGGCCGAGCTTGAAGCAGCGATCGTCGCCCGCGAAAATGAAGCGGAATCAGCCGCCATCTCGCCGATTGATGTGACCGCGCCCTGGGACGTGAATACTGAGCGGCCAGCTTTGCTACCGACCGAACAGGGGACGATCCATCCTTTGATGCGAGAGATGGAGCGGCTGAATGGCATATTCACGCGCATGGGATTCATGGTCGAGGGCTCGCGTGAGATCGATGATCAATATCACATGTTCGAAACGTTGAATTTCCCAAAGGGGCACCCGGCACGTGATGATTACGACACGTTCATGACAGTCGAGACAGACAACGATGGTGACCAACTGATCGCTCCGGCGCACACGTCAACTATGCAAAACCGCGTGCTGAAAAAGTACAGAGCAAACCTAGAAGCAGACGAGCCGATCGCGGTCGTCGTACCGGATCGAGTGTTTCGAAACGAGGACCTCGATGCCCGGCATGAGCATACCTTTTATCAGTTCGAGGGTGTCTATGTAGGTAAGGGTATTCACGCCGGTATGCTGATTGCCACGCTAAAAAGTTTTTTGGAAGAATACTACGGCAAGGAACTGAATGTTCGCGTCAATCCATTTTATTTTCCGTTTACCGAACCGAGTTTTGAATTCGCGCTAAGCTGCCCTTTTTGTGAGCAGAAGGACCCGAGTTGTAAAGTTTGTTCCGGCGAAGGTTGGATCGAGCTGCTTGGCTGCGGTATGATTCACCCGAACGTACTTAAGGCCGCGGACATCAGTCCGGATGAATATACCGGCTTTGCCTGGGGCGGCGGCATCGAGCGGCTCGTCATGATGAAATACGGCATCGAAGACATCCGCCATTTCGAAAGCGCCAAATTAGATTTCTTAAGGCAATTCTAAATGAATACACGGAGTGCCTGGTGAATGAATCTGTAAAAAACATCCTGGAAGGTTCACAGTACATGACACTCGCGACAGTATCAGAAGACGGTTCGCCACGAAATGTTCCGATACGATTCGCTTATGATGAGGAATATTTTTATTTTAGGTCGCCGACCGGAACCGTCCATGGGTCGAATATCGAACGGGACGGACGCGTCGCGGCAGTTATCATCGATACGAGTCAGTCTACAAAAGGAGCCGTATACCTTCATTCATTTGCGAAGAGGCTTGGGGGAGCAGATGAGGTAAAGGCGGTAAAAACATTTAATAGCCGCTTTGATAACCCGCCAGACCAATGGGACGAAACGGTGTACTACCGGTTCGGGATAGGCGAGCTTGACGAGTCCCGAAGCGTAGCTAAGATGTATTATTTTCAAGGTTCATACACCGCATAAAGGCATGCGACAAGAAGTGTCGTTAAGAAACTTTCCCTATGAAAAAACATAGTAAGAAAAACAAAACAAAGCGTAGTCAGCTCAAAAAACTTATCAGGGCACACCAACAACTGATTGTGTTGCTCGTGACGGCACTCGTGTTGATTTCGATTTTGGCGATATCGTCCATGTCTTTTACTGCGACCGAACCAGCTGGTTCACGTCGGCTGATAACATTTTATGACCAGGGCGCGCAGTCTTCTGTATTGACTCGAGCTGATACGGTGCGCGGCGCATTACAAGCGGCTGGTATTGAAGTGCATGTAAAAGACAGCACTGACCCAGCGCTTGATAGTAGACTGGATGAGTCGCACGTCGATATCATTATTTACAGGTCGCGGCCGGTGAACGTGATCGACGGTGGCATACGCCAAACCGTCATGACGGTCGCACAGTCGCCGAACGCGATCTTACATGAAGCCAAACTTCAATCCCTGGGAACAAAAGATAAGACGACACTTGAAACTGGCAGCGCGGCAACCAATGGCGCTGCCGTACTGACGGTTGAAAGAGCGGAGCTGGAGCCTGTAAAACCTGTATTTGTACCAAAACCTAACGCGCTCACAAAATCAAAGGGTGCGCAGGTGTTCGTTGATAGCGTCGGCGTGGCTCACCGCGAAACCTACTATGATTTGCCGATGAACATCGTGATCAAAACTTGCGGCGCTGGCGGCAGCTATACGGTGCGGCCCGAGGATGGCGCCAAGGTCGATCAAGATGGATACGTGTTGGTCGCGGCGGGGCTGGGCGCGTACCCACGCTGCACGATCGTCGAAACCAGCCTTGGGCTGGGCAAGGTGTATGACACAGGCGGTTTCGCCCTCAGGCATCCATATGGGTTCGACCTGGCCACGGACTGGACGAACTATAACGGTCAGTAAAGAAATAAGGTATAATTCAAGGTAGTTATGCGAGTTAGCCTGAATACAGTTAAACAATTCATTGACTTTGAACTTCCGCCGGTAGACGAGTTGGTGGCGAAAATCAACGCACAGCTTGGTGGCATCGAGGAGGTGATTGACCTTGCTGATAAATACAAAGACGCGCTGGTTGTGAAAGTCGTCGAGTGCGAAAAGCATCCGAACGCGGATAAGCTCTCTAGCTGTAAAATCGACGCCGGCACCGGCGAGCTGATTCAAGTCGTTTGCGGCGCGCCAAACGTACACGCCGGCATGTGGGCGGTATGGCTTCCACCAGAAAGCATCGTGCCATATACATACGGAACGGCAGATGAATTTAAGCTCGGCGCCCGTGAGCTGCGCGGCATCGTGAGTAACGGCATGCTGGCAAGCAGTAGAGAGCTGGCGATCGGCGACGATCACGACGGCATCGTAGAAATACGTGAAAGCGATGTTCCAGAGGGTAAAGAATTAGCGGCCGGCGCAAGTTTTTCGGAAATTTTCGGGCTGAACGACACGATCATCGATATCGAAAACAAAATGTTCACGCATCGTCCTGACTTATTTGGCCAGCTCGGCGTCGCGCGCGAAATCGCGGGTATACTAGGAAAACAATTCACTAGTCCCGAATGGTACATGCACTCACCGGAGTTTGAAGTCGGCTCCGATGATCTAAAGCTCGAAGTTTTTAACGACGCCCCAGACAAATCACCGCGCTTCATGGCGGTTGCCATAAAAGACGTTGAGGTAAAGCAGAGCCCACTTTGGCTGAAATGCGCATTGGTAGCGATGGGCGGTAAACCGATTAACAATATCGTCGACGCGACGAATTTCGTCATGCTCATTACCGCGCAGCCGACGCATGCCTACGACTACGACAAAATCCGCGGCCAGAAGCTTGGCGTGCGAATGGCGAGGGAGGGCGAACGTGTCACGCTGCTCAACGACAAAACCTATGAACTCGTGAGCGACGACATCGTCATAGCCGACGGAGAAGGTGTCATAGGCCTTGCCGGAATCATGGGCGGAGGCAATTCTGAAGTTTCGAGTAGCACTAAAAACATCGTGCTCGAAGTCGCTAATTTTGATATGTATGCCGTTCGTAAAAGCAGCATGCGACATGGTTTGTTCACGGATGCGTTGACTCGGTTCAACAAAGGCCAGTCGCCATTGCAGAATCCTGTCGTGCTCGCAAAACTTATGGAGTTGATTGATGGCCAGCAAGCGAGTGATGTACTTGATGTGCATAATGACGACGTAGATAGGATGGAGGCCTCAGCGAAGAGTGTGTTTGGACCTGACATGGTATCGGTTGATTTTGTTAATGAGCGGCTTGGTCTTGCACTTGAGGTTGAAGATGTTTCACAGCTTTTAAAAAATGTTGAAATAGACTGCCACGATGTAAGCGGCGGCGAAGTAGGCCACAATGCGCCTTTTTGGCGAACCGATCTTGAGCTTCCTGAAGACATCGTCGAAGAAGTCGGCCGGTTGTACGGCTATGATCGTCTTCCACTTGAGCTGCCAAAGCGTCCTATCAAGCCGACTCAGGTGAACGCTAAGCGTGAGCTCGCAGGCGATATTCGCAGCCTACTTATGCGCGGAGGTGCAAATGAGGTTTTGACGTACAGCTTCGTGCATGAGCGAGTGTTACAGGCGGCGGCTCAGAATAGTGATGATGCCTACGGCCTCTCAAACGCACTCAGTCCGGATTTGCAATATTATCGTCTTAGCCTGACGCCAAGCTTGCTTGATAAGGTGCATGGGAATATCAAAGCCGGTCACGATGAATTTGGTTTGTTCGAGCTTGGCAAAGTTCACAGTAAGAGCGCAGGCCTGGACGACGAAGGGCTTCCGGTCGAGAAAGAGCAGCTCGCCTTCGTTTTTGCCAGTAAGCAAGATCAAAAGGGCGCGCCGTTTTACCGAGCGAAGGCTTTCTTAGAATTCGTGGCCGAAAAACGCAACATTGAATTTGGCTACGAGCCCTTAAGCAGCGAATCGACCGCTCCGGTAGTGGCGCCGTTCGAGCCGAAACGTTCCGCGATTATCACCGAGAAAAAAACAGGCGCATATATCGGTATCGTCGGAGAATATAAGAAAGCCGTAACAAAGAGTTTCAAGCTTCCGGACTACTCAGCTGGTTTTGAGCTTGATATCGAGGCGCTGCTGCAAGCGATGTCCAGGGCGGATCAAAGCTATTATCCACTCAGCCGTTATCCAAGCGTCGGGCGGGACATAAGCCTGCAAGTAAATACTGGGCTGACATATGCTGACGTTCTTGACCCTCTCGTGGGTGCATTACAGGTAAGCAACCTGCATTTTACGATAGATCCTGTGAGCATGTACCAGCCGGAAAACACCGACACGAAGCGTATGGCGTTTCACATCGTATTCACATCGTATGAAAAGACCCTCACGAGTAATGAAGTGAATGACGTGGTAGCGCAGGTGGTAGGGCAGCTCGAAGAATCGATTGGCGCGCAGCTCGTCTAAGCTTGGTGTCATTCTTTTCGCTTGTGCTTCATTGCTATATCTAAAAGCTATGTATATACTCTTAACCAATGAGTAAACAAATGAATATCACCATAGTTGGTGGCGGATTCGGCGGCGTGAAAGCGGCGCTCGAGCTGGCAGAAAACGAAAAGAACCATATCACTCTCATAACCGACAAGCCGGACTTTCAGTACTATCCGGCGCTTTTTAGTACGGCGACAGGTTATAGGCATCTACAGTCTTGGGTGCCGCTTGGGTTGATTTTCGCAGGGAAGTCAAACATACGGGTGATCCTCGACACAGTCACGAAAATCAATCCGGACACGAAAACCTTGACGCTCGCGTCAGGCGAGACGCATGAGTACAAAAAATGTATCATGGCGCTCGGCATGGTGACGACATTCTTCGGCATCGAAGGTCTCGACACCTACGCATATGGCATAAAATCAGCCGAAGAAATCAAGCGCCTTAAGCACCAAATCTATAAGGACATCGCCGAGGAGGGTAAGCTCGACAAGCACTATGTCGTGATTGGTGCTGGTCCGACCGGGGTCGAGCTCTCAGCGGCACTCGGCGTCTATATTCGAGCGCTCTGTAAAAAATTCAAGGTGCGTGATCACACTCTTTGTATCGATCTTATCGAAGCCGCTCCAAGAGTTCTACCGCGCATGAGCGAAAAAGCAAGCAAGAAAGTGGAACAGCGACTGAAGAGCCTCGGTGTCAAAGTGCAAACCGGTAAAGCTGTCCAGTCGGCGAGCGCTGAAGACCTAGTGGTAAGCGGCAAACATATCAGTAGCCACACGGTTATCTGGACGTCGGGCGTCACGAACAATCCATTCTTCACGAACAACAAAGAACATTTCAACTTGGCTAAGAATAACAAGGTCGAAGTCGACGAATACATGAAGGCTGGCAAGGACCTTTATGTCATCGGCGATAACGCCAATACGCCGTTTAGCGGCCTGGCACAGACGGCGCTTCACGACGCGATATTCGTGACGAACAACCTAAAGCGTCACGCCAAGGGTAAGCAGCCAAAAAAATACAAAGTGGTCAAACCACCTGTCGTCGTGCCTGTCGGGCACGGCTGGGCCATCTTCGAGTGGCGAGGCATTACCCTCAGTGGACGTATAGCGTCGATACTACGGCGTGCCGCCGACTTTATCGGCTATAGCGATATCATGCCGCTTGGTCACGCGCTTGGTGTCTGGCGGGCGAGCTACGAACTCGAAGACGATTATTTCGTATCGACACCGCCTTCGACTTCGCGTTACAATACATAGGTGCAATCTTTACTAAAAGCCCTACGTTATGGTCAAGACCTATGGCCGTATTACATCGGTGTTACCATCACCTCCATCCTGACCGCCGCGACCGGTTTAGCGATTCCATTCGTCATCAAGGAAGCGACCGACATGGTGGTCGCCGCCGTGCAAGGAAACGAAGTGAATATGAACCAGGCTATTTTTTTGGCTGGCTTGCTATTCGTACTTGATGCTGGCGGAAGCGTTATTCGTAATATCGGCGGCTATTTGGGCGATGTCATGGCGACGAAGCTCAAGATGCAGCTCTCGGTCCGTTATTATGATCACCTTCTAAGCCTACCGCAAAGTTACTACGACGAAGAAATGACCGGAACGATAATCAACCGTTTGAACCGCGCCATTAGTGAAGTCACACAGTTCTTGAATGTCTTCGCCAACAACTTCTCGCAGATGCTACTCACGGCAATATTCACGATACTCATCGTAGGTTTCTACTCATGGCAATTGGCGTTCCTCGTGCTGCTCATATACCCGGTTTTTGGATGGCTCACTACCAGGACGAGTAGGAAATGGCAAATATTCCAGCACCAAAAGAACGAAGAGTACGATGTGGCGAGCGGACGTTTCGCTGAGGTGGTCTCGCAGGTAAGGGTCGTGAAGAGCTATGTGAGCGAAAAGATCGAGCTGGGTCATTTTACCACTAGGTTCTCCAATACGGTCGATATAAACAGCCGGCAGTCACGTTATTGGCATGGAATGGACGTCGCGAGAGGAAGCGTGCTCGCACTTATTTTCTTTGGTATATACGCGATTATCTTTACCCAGACGATCCAGGGCGGCTTTACGGTCGGCGTGATGGTGCTTCTGATAACACTTATTAATACGATCAGAACGCCAATTTTTATGATGAGCTATATCGTTGACCAATATCAACGCGCCGTCACGGGCAGCCATGAGTTCGTGGATGTCATGCAGACAGATCCGGCAATCAAGGACGCGCCGGACGCCGCTCCGTTGTCGGTTGAAAAAGGAGGCATCGTTTTTGACAAAGTTTCCTTCCGTTATAGCGAGGACGTGCCAGTACTACGATCGATCTCATTTTCCGTCAAGCCCGACGAAAAAGTCGCGCTCGTCGGTGAAAGCGGCGAAGGAAAAACGACCATCTCTAATTTGCTTATGCGGCTCTATGAACCGAGTAGCGGAGCGATACTGATTGACGGCCAAGACATAAGTGCCGTCACCCAAGCGAGTCTTAGAAAAAACATCGCGACCGTATTTCAAGATCCGGCCCTTTTCAGCGGCACTATAAAAGAAAACATTGCCTATGGTCGACCTGGTGCAAGCAAAAAAGATATCATCGCAGCCGCGAAGGCCGCGAACGCGGACGAGTTCATAGCCAAGCTTGAAAAGGGCTATGATAGCGTCGTTGGTGAGCGCGGCATCAAGCTGTCGGGCGGGCAGAAGCAGCGTATCTCGATCGCACGGGCACTTCTTAAGGACGCTCCGATTCTCATCTTGGACGAAGCGACCAGCAGTCTCGATAGTCGCTCCGAGCATCTGGTGCAAGCGGCTCTTGATCGTCTTATGAAGGGCAGGACGACGCTCATTATCGCGCACCGCCTGAGTACGATCGCGCACGTCGATACCATCGTCACTCTGAAAAAAGGTAAGGTAGATGAAGTCGGTCCGCCAGGAAAGCTGGCCGGTACCAAGGGTATATACGCCGAGCTGCTGGCCCTGCAGCTCGATCTCGATGACGAATCGAAAGAAAAGCTAAAAAGCTTCGAAATGGGCGCCTAAACTGTTACAATATATAAGAAGAAAATAGAGGGAGAGACATAGGGATGACGCCAAACGCGCAGCGGATCGGGATTTTAGTGATTACCTTCGTTCTAGTAGTTGGAACACTAGGATCTTTCGCGATGATGATACTCGCGAACGAGAACCAAAATAATGAGCAAGAGCAGTTACAGAAAGAGTACCAAGAGTTGCTCGAACAGCAGCAAAAAGAGACCACGGAGCTTTCGGCGACGTACTTTGATGAGTTCAAGCAGTACGAGAGCCGACCGGCGGCTTTCGACGCAAGCACTGTCGGCGAGAGCGTCACCTTTACTGACGTTAAAGAGGGAGACGGCGAAACAATCACGGAAGGCTTCAATAGCTACCGTGCATATTACATGGGCTGGAACCCAACCGGTACGGTATTCGACAGTTCGATTAGCGGCGAGTCTCTTAAGGCTCCGCTTGATCTAAGCCAGATGACGCTCATTCCTGGTTGGTATGACGGCGTGGAAGGTATGAAAATCGGTGGAGTCCGCGAAGTAACC
>CBFGYC010000025.1:0-8774 GCA_965652985.1 uncultured bacterium
ATTACCTCGAAGGCCAAAGGCAAGGCGGTCAGTAGTACTCCATACGAAGCTGAAACCGAGCGGCTTAAGAAGCGGCTCGGCACGAACGTGAGCGTCAAAACGAATGCCAAGGGCGCTGGTCAGATCGTCATTCGCTTCAAGAGCGAGAGCGAGTTTCAGCGCCTACAGAAGCTTCTAGATACCTAGAAGAGTCGAGCACTCGTGAAAGGGAAGATACGGGTGCTCACCGGCCCAATGATGTCGTAGAGCGGCACGAGTCCAAGACCATTTCGTGAGTCGTAGGAGTATTCGTCTTCGCGATGGTCACCGGCTACGAATATGGTGCCTTCACTGACGACAGTGTCAACCGCACCGCTGGTTGGTGAACCAGGTTGATCCTTGAATGTTTCATCAACCTCAAAACCTGCTGGATTGGCGCCGTTGTACACTTTTAAGATGCCATTTTTTACGGTAACGCGTTCACCTTCGAAGGCGATGACACGCTTGACGATGTATTCATCGCCGGCGCCTGGTGTGTAGCGAGGGTTCCTGAAGACAATGACCTCGCCCCGCTCAGGTGTGTATGGCTCAAATTTTAGCATAGCCCACGTGACCGGTACTCGGTTAACAATCAGGCGGTCGCCAGTATAGAGAGTTGGCTCCATACTCGGTCCAACGACATTGAAGCTTCTGAAGACGAAGGTGTTGATGAGGAGTGTTCCTACAAGGACAAGAACCAAAAAAAGGACTAATCCCCAAAAATCTCCGATGCCAGAGCGGCGCTGTATTTTAAGACTTTCCATTCTTACTTACTATACCACGAGAAGTTCAAGCGGAATGGCGTTTTATGGATATTTTTGGTGCTAAAAGCATCATTACGCTCGTGCTGTCCATGGTACAATAGGTGGAGATATATGACACGTCCTCGACATTCTATAGACGGTTTTGTTCCGCGTCGGCCTGCTACCGGCGTGCCTATTAACCGCTACGAACGAACAGAAAGAACAGGTAACCAGGCTGGTTTTCTCGAAAGACGACAACCGACAGAAAAACAGGCGGCTGCTGCTACGGAGCTTTCTGGGCTTGAGAGATCTAACCTGAGCGGTCTCACGAAGGCCGATATCCATGCATCATTACAGGGCATAGAAGACGAACTCCCAGCGGTAAAGAAAAAGGGCCGCGGGCTAAGGTTTGCACGCCCACAAGGCTTCAAATGGGTTGTAAAACGGCTGGTAATTCTCTTGGTTATCATAGGCGTTCTTATTGGCGGATGGCTAGGCTACAAGGCGCTCAGTAACGCGAGCGGCATCTTTGAGGGAAACATATTCGGCCTGACGCAAAGGCAGCCGCTGAAGCAGGATGCCAATGGGCGGAGTAACGTTCTGATTTTCGGTACGTCCGAAGATAATCCAGATCATGTCGCAAACGGTGCCGGCGCTCTACTGACCGATTCGATGATGGTACTGAGCGTCAACCAGGAGAAAAAAGACGCGTTCATGATCAGCATCCCGCGCGACCTATGGGTGAAGTTTGATGAGCCATGTAGCGTGGGCTACCAGGAAAAAATCAACTCGGTCTACCAGTGTGGCTCAGACTTTGGCGAGAACCCTGCGGCAGGAGCAGCGGCACTTCAAAAGAAAATCGGTGAAGTCCTGGGGCTCGACATTCAGTATTACGGACAGGTCAACTACTCCGTCGTAACACGTTCGGTTGATGCGGTCGGCGGCGTCGACGTTACGATCGAATCGAACCCACCGGGCGTGGGGATCCTCGACCGTAACTTCGACTGGAAATGTAATTATCAGTGTCATTATGTAAAGTACGAGGACGGCGAAACGGTACACCTTGATGGCGAGCATGCTTTGGCTCTCTCTCGTGCCCGCAACGCCCAAGGTGGCTATGGCCTTGCTGGCGGTAATTTTGACCGCGAGAAAAATCAACAAAAAATATTAAGAGCACTTCAAGAGAAGGCGCTGAGCCTCGGTACGCTCACTAATATCAATAAAGTCACCGAGCTGCTTGATGCCATGGGTGAAAACCTTAAGACGAATGTCGATACATCAGAGGTGCAGACGATTATGGCTCTGGCGACTGAGATAAAATCGGATCAAATCACATCACTCGACCTTCATAGCGAAGAGCAACCGATCGTGACGACAGGGCCTGTCGGTGGGGCAAGCGCGGTGTATCCTGTAGCTGGTTTGTTTGAATACGATCAGATTCATGACTTTATCAAAAAGGCGATCAGTATGGACCCGGCGACAAAGGAAGGCGCGACCATACATGTCCTGAACGGTTCGGATGTATTCGGAGCGGCAGGGAAGGAATCTGATTGGCTGGAAGACCAAGACCTTACCGTTGGTCTCGTGGATAACGCGCCAGAAGGTAATTATCCAGAGACGAAGGTGTACCAGAAAAACCTCGAGATGACAGCGACAAAAGCGAAACTGGAATCTTTGTACGGTATTACAGTCGAGACGGCTTCGCCGATCCCTATTGAAGACGGGGTTGATTTCATCGTGATCATAGGCGATAATCATCCTTCTCGCGAACAATAGCCACTGGTGGTACAATAGAGAAAGCTTCCAATGAATATATTGAAACTGCCCAAACATAAATCGGCTATCAGCGATCTTGCATATATCGCTCTCAATGTCGGTCTTGCCATCGTGCTTTTGACGGTGGTTTTAGCGGTGAACTCGCCGCTTCCTGCCTTCGCCATCGTGCTTCTTAGTAAGTGGCGTGTATTTGCGGTTCGGCCTCGTTTTTGGTTTAAGAATATCCAGTCGAATCTTGTTGATATCATCGTTGGGCTTGGCATGGTCGTTCTTTTACAAGCAGCCAG
Source organism: uncultured bacterium (assembly GCA_965652985.1). Classification (GTDB taxonomy): domain Bacteria; phylum Patescibacteriota; class Saccharimonadia; order Saccharimonadales; family Saccharimonadaceae; genus JAUIHN01. The sequence continues at coordinate 2,825 of CBFGYC010000025.1, forward strand.
TGGAGCGGTCGTATTACAAACACTTCTTGCGGTCCTGTACGCCGTTTGGCTCCTCTTCATTAAACCTCGCTCTAAGCGTGGCTACGTTGCTTTTCAGGCGGGAACAGCACTCTTTCTTGGCACGAACGCCCTTTTTATGGTCTCGGCTGAATGGCCAGCAGTCCTTGTCGTTCTGTTGATGTGGTTAATCGGCTACGCTACCGCTCGTCACGTTCTGAGTCATTACCGTGAATCAGATCGAACATTCTTCGCTATGATATGGGGGCTTATCGTCGCGGAACTTGGGTGGCTGAATTACCACTGGGCCTTTGCGTATAATCTGCCAGGCTTCTCTGGCATCTCTCTTTCCCAGACCGCGCTCACGGTGCTCATTCTTGGTTTTTTGGCGGGCAGCGCATACGACAGCTATCATCAGAATGAAGGCGTCATAAAGATGAACGACATCTTGCTCCCGGCTATTTTTTCGGTCAGCGTTATTTTGGTCATCTTGTTATTTTTTAACACGCTAGGAACGGGTCTTATTTAAGCTTTGTTTCAGGTAGGGGGAGTAAGCTATGAGTATGAAAGAAGAAAAAAACGAGAGTATACCAGCTGCCGCGGAGGTGCCAAAGACATCGACGGCGCCGAAGCCAAGTAAAGACCATTCCACGAGTCAAAAAAGAACATTCATCGTCATCGCCGTACTTATTGTCATCGCCCTCCTTGCGGGAGCGGCTTTAGAAAATAGCACATCCTGGAAGCAGTTGTTCACGAACAACCAGGCGGTTACCGAACGCCCTGAGGTTGAGGATGATGGTAACCTGGTCGCCACCGAGACGGAAGCCGATATCGCGAATCTTGTAGCGGAAGTTTCGCCAAGCGTGGTGTCGATTACTACCCAGTCGCAGGCGAGGACCTATTTCGGTGTCGCTGAGCAGGAAGGTGCTGGAACTGGTATCGTCGTGAGTGAAAATGGCTACATTCTCACGAATAAACACGTTATTGACGGCGCGACCGAGGTCGGTGTCGTCTTGTCGGATGGCACGCATTATGAAGACGTGGAAGTCGTCGGCACCGATCCCTTGAACGATGTGGCTTTTCTTAAGATACCGGACGCCAATAACCTTAAAGTGGTCGAATTAGGCAATTCAAGCTCTATCAGGGTTGGCCAACAAGTCGTGGCGATTGGCAATTCACTTGGGCAATACCAAAATACCGTAACGAGCGGCATCATTTCCGGGACCGGGCGGCCTATCACGGCGCAGTCGGGTAGTACGGTCGAGACGCTGACAGATCTTCTTCAGACAGATGCGGCGATTAACCCTGGTAATTCTGGCGGTCCGCTCCTCAATATGTCTGGCCAAGTGGTCGGCATGAACACGGCTATCGCGGCCGATGCTCAGGGTATAGGCTTTGCCATTCCTATCAATAGCGTCAAGGGTATGCTAAAGGGTGTGCTCGAAGACGGCAGGGTCGAGCGTGCTTTTCTGGGCGTGAATTTTGTTCCAGTGACGCCGGAAACGGCCAAGCTATACGACCTCCCCGTGCAGAACGGTGCGTACATATACTCGCAGCAAACGTTTCCAGTCGCAAGCGGCAGCCCGGCTGATCAAGCCGGCGTGAAGGAAAAAGACATCATTACTAAAGTGAACGGTGTCGATATCGGTACGAACGGTGCTCTTACGACCCTTATCGGTGAATACCAGCCTGGCGATACGATCGACCTCACGATAGTCCGTGGCGGCGCGACACAAAACATAAAAGTAACGCTTGCGACGTACAGCCAGGCTAATTGAGCCGGAAGACGAGCAGTAGGTCCTGGGCTGCTTGGAGCGTATAGCCGCGTTCCTTCGCGAACTCTTTAATGGCGCTATGCTGGCGGAGGTCGGCTTCAATGAAAATACTGCCATCGGCGGCGAGTCGGCTCGGCGCCTCTTCCAGGAGCCGATAGATAAGCGCTAATCCGTCGTCGTTCGCGTAGAGCGCCTCACTTGGCTCATGTCTTGTTTCAGGTGAAACCTCCCAATCTTCACCTACATACGGAAGATTGGCCAAGATAAAATTCGCTTGAAAAGGGTACGACTGCAAAAGATCACTTTTTAATGTCGCTACTTTAGCAGACAAGCGTTTTGCGTTGTCCTCTGCTACGTTAAGGGCGTGTCGACTGGTATCGAGGAGCATGACATCAAGGTCTGGTAACTCCAGCTTCGCGGTAATTCCAAGGCAGCCACTGCCAGTACCGACGTCGACGAGTCTCAAGACTTCCTTTGAGAGGGGTAATTTGGGTTGCTGTACGGTCTCCTTGAGAAGGCTAATCATCGTTTCGGACTCCGGGCGCGGAATAAGTGTGGCTGGTGTGACCTTGAATGAACGGCCGTAAAATTCCTTGTGGCCGATGATGTAGGCGAGGGGAACTCTATCGAGCCGAAGGGCAAGGCGCGTATCGAGAATGTCCAGGTAGCGGACATCAATCGTCTCGTCGCCATGCGCATGGAGATATGTCCGGCTTTTACGGATCGTGTGTGTCAAAATCAGCTCGGCGTCGAGACGGGCGGAAGCAATACCAGCCTCAAGCAGCTGTTTCGTGGCGGCATTTACCCAAGAGGCGATAGTTGACGTACTGTTCATACTATTGTATATAATACCACAAAAGTGGCACTACTTAAAACGCAGAATCATTTCAGGCGTTCTGTGCTTTGAGCTCGCGCTCGTAAGCCTGAAGCTGCTCGATGATATCCTCGATGGCGCCGTTCATAGCGAGTGGGATGCCACTTCGTGAGTAGCCGATGCGGTGGTCGGTGATGCGGTCCTGCGGAAAGTTGTAGGTACGAATTTTTTCACTTCGGTCGCCTGAGCCGATGAGCGAGCGGCGCTCAGCAGTCTGCTTCGCGTTTTCTTCGTCGATCTTTGCCTGTAGTAGTCGGGCTCGAAGTACGCCCATGGCTTTTTCTTTGTTCTTGATTTGTGATTTTTCGTCTTGGTTGGTGACGACGAGGCCAGTAGGGAGGTGAGTGATACGAACGGCGGAGTCTGTCGTGTTGACGCTTTGGCCACCGTGGCCGCTGGCGCGGAAGATATCGACACGAAGGTCGCCGGGGTTGATTTCGATATCAGCCTCTTCTGCTTCGGGCAGCACTGCTACCGTTACAGTGCTGGTGTGGATACGCCCTTGTGACTCTGTCGCTGGGATACGTTGCACACGGTGCACGCCAGATTCAAATTTCAGTTTGGCATATGGTGCGTCGCCTTTGACGCCAAAGACGACTTCCTTGTAACCGCCGGTATCATTGGCGCTTTCGGATATAAGCTCGGTTTTAAGGCTGTGCGTTTCGCAGTAGCGCAGGTACATGCGGTAGAGTTCAGCCGCAAAAAGAGAGGCCTCGTCGCCACCAGCACCGGCACGGATTTCAACGATGATGTTCTTTTCATCGTTCGGGTCTTTCGGCGCCAGCATGACGAACAAATCGTCTTCAAGTTTCGCAAGCTCCGTTTCGCTTGCGGCCAGATCTTCTTTGGCGAGCTCAGCGAGTTCATCGCCGCCGCTCACGAGCTCCTTGGCTTCGGCTATGTTGTTTTGAAGCTGCTGGCGACGGTTTTCCATTGCTATGAGCGTCTCAAGTTCCGTGAAGCGTTTGTTCTTGCTACCAAAATCAGGGTCGACGTAGGCATTTGGCGTGGCTAAGAATTCGCTGAGTGATAGCTTCTCGGCTTCAAGATCGGTGAGGTTTAGGTCGATTCGTGGCATATGTCTCTTTCATTTGTCCTCTCTAATGTTCTCATTATACAAAAAAGAGATCTCAAGTGAGATCTCTTTTTGATAAGTATAGCTATTTATTGTCAGCTTTCGCTTCTTTGGTGGCTTTTGCCGCCTGCTGCTTCTTGGCTTTGTTGGCCAGGGCTTCCTTGCGAGCTTCAGCGGCAGCGAATTTCGCCTTGAAGCGGTCGACACGACCTTCGGTGTCGATGATCTTCTCTTCGCCGGTGAAGTACGGGTGAGAGGCTGATGAAACCGGAACTTTTACGAGCGGGTAGGTGTTGCCATCTTCCCATTTGATCTCGTCGTCGGTTGCTATTGTTGATTGCGTTAAAAACGCGAAGCCGGCTGCATCGTCGCTAAATACGACAGGCCGGTAGTTTTGTGGGTGAATACTGCTTTTCATATCTAGATGATTTTAGCAAGAATCATCTCTGTTGTCAAAGGTATGCCGGAGAGGTGATGCAGAAAATTGGCCACTGTGCGGCATTAGCATACAGAATACGTAATGCAACAGAGGAACATCGAAAACTCTGAGGTTGCTGCTCCCAGAGCCTTCAGGAGCGGGGGCTGGATGTATGAAACCGCTCATGGTTAAGCACAAGCGCTATGCTATAATCAACCTATGAATAAAACACCGCAAAAGCCACTGACCCAGCAGGATAAAGCAGCTATTGATACTGCGGTGAAGACTATTGTCAAAAAATATCATAAGACACTTAGCAAATTAGCGAAGACATAGCCGTGAAGTCGATTACGCTGGACGAAGCAGAGTATGTTGCCCACCGTCTAGTGCAGGAGATGATGGATTATGGCGAACCGATGGGGGAATTTTCAACTCGTTATCCCCATAGGCTGGAAAGTTGTCTAGAGCAGCCGTTCGCGACCTATGACGGGGAAGATTTATATCCGACACTCCTCAACAAAGCAGTCCTGCTTTTTTATCTTGTCATCAAGAACCATCCCTTTGAAAATGGCAATAAGCGCATGGCAGTAATGCTGCTGCTGTATTTTCTGTTCAAGAACGGCAAGTTGACTACGATCGACCCTGATAGTTTGTATGAGCTTGCGCTGATTGTCGCGAGTCGTGACGATCCACTCGAACAAGAGTTGCCAGCCATTGAGGCAACGCTTGAACATTTTATAGTTGATAGGTAGTTTCATTAGAAAAGGAGGGATTATGAAAATCACAAAATACCCACAGAGTTGTTTGTTGCTTGAGAAGGGTGATAGCCGTGTGCTTATCGACCCGGGAGACTTTGTGGCTGAGAAGTATCAGGCCGCTCACTTTTTACCACTTGATGGCGTGCTGGTAACGCATGAGCACGCGGACCATGCGGACATAGGCCTACTCGCCGATTTCGCCCAAGCTGGCGTAAAAATCATTACTAACAAAGCTACCAAAGAAACCCTAGGCGAAATCAGTGCCGGGAGTATCGAACATGGTGAGAAGGTGGAGCTTGGCGGTTTCACGGTACGTGCTCACGATTTGCCGCATTGCCTGATGGTCGACGGTTCGGAGGGGCCGCAGAATACCGGATTTATCATTGACGATAGGTTCTTTCACCCGGGCGATGGAGTGAGTACGAGCGGTGTGGCAGTAGGGGCGGCCGCGGTTCCGATTGCCGGCCCTGATGTCAGCCCGCATGACGCGTACGATTTTATTGAGTCGATAGGAATACAGACGGCTATTCCGGTGCATTACGATTTTTTCACGGCCGATCCTGACTTTTTCGAGCAGACTGTCGCTCGTTTTGACGAAAAGGTGCGGGTGGTTCCACTTCGGGACGAAGAAGCGATCGAAATTTAGCGTATATCTGTGCGAGCGTATTCTCTTGGGCGTATCCTCGTGAAACATGAAATCGTACCGGTTGTATATTCGTAAGGGAGAGGAACCTCTTGGCTGACACGCTTCCTCATCTCCTCAATATTGAGTGTATGCGGTGCGCAGGTCTGAAGAAGCGTGACGTGGGGCTGGTAGTCGCGCTGATGATACACTTCTTGTTTATCAGTAGGGAGAAGCGTGACGAGTTCGGCTTGGAGCGCCCTTAGTTCGTGTGAAGCGACGGAAATATAGAGCACTTCACTGGCAAAGCCGGCGATAATCTCTAGGGTCAGTGTGAGCGGAAGGTAACGGGCGGCCAGCTCTTGAATTTTTACTACCATCTCTTCGGGCGGACTAGTTTGGAGAGACGAGGGATGTAGTAGGGTGATATG
>CBFGYC010000026.1:0-8712 GCA_965652985.1 uncultured bacterium
CTTTCGTAATTTCTATTCTACCGAAGCCCAGCTCGGCATCTCCGACTACAGCCCGGCAGGTACGCCAGCTGGAGACGCAAGCAAACCTATCCAAGCCCTAAATCTTCTTGCTAGTATCGATTCAGCCGAGGACTACATGATCTTTAATAAGTTAGTCCTCCTTGAAGACGGCAACGGCAAGCCTCTCCCGACTATCCTTGTGAAGGATGAGCTAGACTAATGTGTGTATTCCAGCCAGATGATACACTAGATATATGGCGACATTTTCATTTGATATAGTTTCTGAGTATGACAAGGCTGAAATGAACAATGTGTTCATGCAAGTCGAAAAGGAAATCAGTGGACGATACGATTTTAAAAACACGTCGGCCGGCATTGAATGGCTGCCGGACAAGAAAGGCTACAAGCTGCTGGGCGATAGCGTCTGGCAGCTTGACGCCGTTCTCGACATCGTAAGAAAACGACTGGCTGCCCGTAGTCAGTCGAGCAAAGTACTCGATCTCTCGAAAGACCCGGTCGAGAGCAATTTAAAGGCGAGCAGAGAAATCCCATTCATCGCCGGTCTTGACCAAGACAAAGCGAAGATGATCACGAAAACGCTGAGGGAAGAAGCACCCAAAGTAAAAGCGCAGATTCAAGGCGACGCGGTACGGGTAACGAGCGGCAGTAAAGACGAACTCCAAGCGGTGATGCGTCTGCTCGATGCCAAAGATTTTGAGTTCGCGCTGCAGTACACGAATTATCGTTAAGTGTATCCTTCTCACCACTAGCAATACACGGCGTTTTTTGTTACAATAAAGAGATAAGAGCTATTTTTTATGCCAAAAAATCGGCTGATAGCAAGTAATAACTAAATAGAGGAAGAAGTAGAAGCTCATGGCTGAAAAGAATGTCCCACTAAAGGACTTCCGTAATATCGGTATTATCGCCCATATCGACGCAGGAAAAACGACAACGACCGAAGGTATTTTGTACCGTACCGGTATCAACCACAAAATCGGTGAGGTTCGTGGTGAAGGTGACGGCGCGACGACCGACTGGATGGCGCAGGAAAAAGAGCGTGGTATCACGATCACATCTGCTGCTGTTACCTGTTTTTGGAAGGGTTGCAAAATCAATATCATCGACACCCCTGGTCACATCGACTTCACGGCTGAGGTTGAGCGTTCACTTCGTGTGCTTGACGGTGCAGTGGTGGTCTTTGACGGCAAGATGGGCGTTGAGGCGCAAACCGAAACCGTATGGCGTCAGGCTAACAAGTACGGCGTGCCTCGTATCTGTTTCGTGAACAAGATCAACCAAATTGGTGGTGATTTCTATAAATCTCTTGATAGTATTCATAACCGTCTCTCGAAGCACGCGCTTCCGATTCACCTCCCTATCGGTTTTGAAAAGGATATCAACGGTCTCGTCGACCTTGTTAATATGAAGTCTTACACGTATAAAGATTACACCGACAAAGAACTCGTCGTCGGTGATGTTCCTGCCGATATGCTTGAAAAAGCCAAGAATGCTCGCAGCCTGCTGGTTGAAGCAGCCGTTGAAGCCGAAGATGAGCTCTTCGAACGCTTTTTGGAGCAGGGCGAAGAGTCTATCTCAGAAGAAGACCTCATGCGCGCACTTCGTAAGCGTGTTCTTGCCGGCGACTTCTATCTTGTAACGGGTGGTGATGGCCGTGGTGTGATCGTTGAGAAAGTGCTTGACCTCGTGGCTGATTACCTACCTTCACCTCTTGATGTCGAGGCTATTCAGGGCACTAACCCTAAGACTGGCGATGTCGTCGAACGACACCCTTCTGAAAGTGAGCCACTATCTGCGCTTGCGTTCAAGATCGCGACAGACCCGTTTGTTGGCCGTCTTATTTTCGTACGAGTGTACAGTGGTAAGCTCACCGCTGGAAGCTATATCCTAAACACGACGACCGGTGAAAAAGAGCGTATCGGACGTATCGTTCGTATGCACGCTGACAAGCGCGAAGAAATCGATTCGGTCAGCGCTGGTGACATCGCTGCCGTCGTTGGACTCAAGAGTACTTTTACTGGGCATACGCTTACTGAGGCGGCGCACCCGATTTTGCTTGAATCAATCGACTTCCCAGAGCCACCTGTATCTATCGCCGTCGAGCCTAGGACAAAAGCCGACCAAGAAAAGATGGGTATCGCTCTCCAGCGCCTCGCCGAAGAAGACCCGACCTTCCGTATTCACACCGATGAGGAAACCGGTCAGACGATCATGTCTGGTATGGGTGAGCTGCACCTTGATATCCTAGTTGACCGCATGAAGCGCGAATTCAACGTCGAGGCGAACATCGGTGAACCACAGGTTGCCTTCCGTGAAACTATTCGTGGCGTGGCTGAAGCTCAGGGTAAGCACGCCAAGCAGTCTGGTGGACGCGGTCAGTACGGTGACGTCTGGATCCGCTTCGAACCGACCGAGTCTGGCGAAGGTTTCGAATGGGGTGACGAAATCAAGGGTGGTGTCGTTCCTCAGGAATATCGCGGTCCAGTCCAGAAGGGTGTCAAAGACACGCTAGAGAGCGGTGTGATCGCTGGCTACCCAATGATCGGTGTCAAGGCGACGCTTTACGATGGTAGCTATCACGATGTCGACTCCAGTGAACTTGCCTTCAACCTTGCCGGTGTACTTGCCGTACGCGAAGGTATCCCGAAGGCAAAGCCTGTCATCCTTGAGCCTGTCATGAAAGTCGAAGTTTCTACTCCTGAAGAGTTCATGGGCGACATCATCGGCGACCTTAACGCTCGTCGTGGCCGTATTGACGCCATGGAAGACATCCCTGGTGGCGCAAAGCTCGTTCGAGCCTACGTTCCGCTCGCGAACCTCTTTGGCTACACGAACGACATCCGTTCGATGAGCCAGGGCCGCGCCGCGTCGACGATGGAGCTTTCACAGTACGAGGAAGTACCACCGAACGTCGCGCAGGAAATCATCGCGAACCGTTCCGGAAAGTAGCATTCCACTATGCTCTAAAATATCGCCCGCTCGTCGGGTGATATTTTGTTATAGTAAAAGAATGAAGAAAATACGGGTTATTCAAATCGCAGTGGCTATAGCTGTACTGGCGCTACTTGCGTTGACGACGGTAATTTTATATCTGACCAAGGATGGTGCGCCTCTATTTGCCGATTTTAAGGGGTATACCAGCAGCAGAACGTTAAATGACGACGCACTCGTCGAGACGAGGCTTAAGAGAATACAGGACGGCAATCGTCGTGACTGGAGATTCGAATATGATCACGTGTACGACTCAGGAGTAACAATACGCCAAGGTAAGCGAACCTGGGGGTCTGATACACTCACGTGCAGGTCACGGTTTACCCTTGAAGAAGGGAAGTTTCTAAAAAGTTGTCTGAGTGGCAAGATAGACGGTGGCGGCGAGTATATCGTTGCTGTCTTTACCGAACAAGGAGCGTTAAGTGACGTTCAGGGGTATGCCGTTATCGGTGAAACTGAATTTTATACCGATATCCCGAGTGACATGCTCCCGTATTTTGTTAATTACATGGGATGGAAAGAATACTTTAATTCAATGAAGCCTACCGATTTGAGATTTAAGCCGTATAGTTTAATCTCGGCTAGCAATGATTCGGAGTAATTGAGGTCTTTACTGATTGCTTAGCACTCTGGTATAATAGGCCGTATATGACGTGGAGTCTTTTTAATGGCTGCTCACGCGTAATAAATAACAATAAGGAGAATTAATCTACATGGCAGATTTTGACCGAAGCAAGCCACACGTAAACGTTGGTACTATGGGTCACGTCGACCACGGTAAAACCACTTTGACGGCTGCGATTTCGCACGTCCTTGCAAAGAGGCTACCTAGCGAAGTAAACAAGCCTCGCGACTACGCTACAATTGACAACGCACCAGAGGAGAAGGCTCGTGGTATCACCATCGCTTCATCTCACATCGAGTACGAGTCAGAAAAGCGACACTACGCGCACGTCGACATGCCTGGTCACGCCGACTACGTTAAGAACATGATCACCGGTGCTGCTCAGATCGACGGTGCAATCCTCGTGGTTGCCGCGACTGACGGTCCGCTTCCGCAGACACGCGAGCACGTCCTTTTGGCAAAGCAAGTCGGTGTGCCAAAGATCATTGTCTTCCTTAACAAGATGGACATCGCTGACCCAGAGCTTGTTGAGCTCGTTGAAATGGACATCCGCGAGCTACTCGCTAAGAACGGCTTCGACGAAGACGCTCCTATCATCAAGGGCTCTGCTACTGGTGCTCTTGAAGGCAAGACTGAATACGAAGACGCTATCATGGAACTTGTCGAGGCTATCGACAGCTACATTCCTGAGCCAGCTCGTGACCTAGACAAGCCATTCCTTATGCCTATCGAGGACGTTTTCTCGATCAAGGGTCGAGGTACGGTTGCTACCGGTCGTATCGAATTTGGTGTTATTAACCTCAACGAAGAAGTTGAAATCGTCGGTGTTCGCGACACACAGAAGTCTGTCGTAACCGGTATCGAAGCTTTCAAAAAGAATCTCGACAAGGGTCAAGCTGGCGACAACGCTGGTCTTCTCCTCCGTGGTATCGAGCGTGAGCAAATCGAGCGTGGTCAGGTCATCGCCAAGCCAGGTTCAATCACTCCTCACACTGAGTTCGAATCTGAAGTCTACATCCTTAAGAAGGAAGAAGGCGGTCGTCACACTCCATTCACCAAGGGTTACAAGCCTCAGTTCTACTTCCGTACGACTGACGTGACCGGTGAAGTCGAGCTTCCAGAAGGTAAGGAAATGGTTATGCCTGGTGACACTATCACCTTCAAGGTAAAACTCATGGCTCCTATCGCTATGGAACAGGGTCTTAACTTTGCTATCCGCGAAGGTGGCCGCACCGTTGGCGCTGGTGTCGTAACGAAGATCGTTAAATAATCTAGTTACAACCACTAAAAATATCCCGGTTTTCCCGGGATATTTTTATTTGTGCGCGAGGTTCTTTATACTAGAGGGTAATGAAAGCCATAAAAAAGTTTGTCTCGAAGTCTGCTGCCCGTGCATCCCGTCTTGGTATTCCTTATCGTTTCGGCGTGATAGGAGCTACCTTTATAGTGTTAGTGTGGGGCGCCGCGGGCCTATATGCCTGGAACTACTTAGAAAACCAGCGAGAGTCAGAAGTAGCCTTGTCGGAGAGAAAAATAGAAGACTTGGACAAAGCGATAGCACGTCTTGAAACCGAAAAGACTGAAAGAGAGCGCCTGGAAGAAGAGGAGAGGCGAGCCAAAGAGGTAGCCGAAGCCGAAGAACAGAAAAAGGCCGAGGAAGAAGCAAGAGGTGCCGCTACCTCGAATCAAGGTACAGCCAGTACGGCGACTTGTAATGCATCGTCGTCACATAATAGCCCAAGCTCGATTGATGTCATGGTGAATAAGAAACACTGCCTACAGCCGCTTAGTTTCACGCCGGCCGATCTTGTTGCCTCCCATGGCGCGACCATAAGCGCCAAGGCGGTGGCAGACTTCAATCGAATGTACGCCGATGCCGCTGCCGCCGGACAACCCTTTTCTGTGAGCAGTAGTTACCGTTCGTATGGAACGCAGGTGTCAACCTATAACTACTGGGTGTCGGTCAATGGGCAGGCAGGTGCTGATACCGTGAGTGCGCGACCTGGCTTTAGCGAGCATCAAACCGGACTGGCTATCGATGTTGGTGCGAATGGCTGTAACCTTAGTTGTTTTGGCGGCACCACCCAGTATCAATGGTTTCAGAATAATGCCGCGAATTACGGCTTCATTCAGCGTTATTACAGCGGGTACGAACACATCACCGGCTATTCGAGCGAAGAATGGCATTATCGCTATGTCGGCGTGGCTACCGCCCAGGATATGAAGGCAAGGGGAATAAAGACCCTTGAGCAGTACTGGGGCATGGAAGGCGGAAATTACCGGTAAAGCGATTAGGCTTTATCTTCTATGCCGAACAGCGCGTACATAAAGATCCCTACGGTGATGAAGAGCTCTTTATATTCGGAAATGATATTGGTCGCCTGCTCGTCAACCGCGTATATATATGACACAAGAAGGCCGCCGGCTATGAGTAGCAAAGAAAGAAGGAGCAAGCCGGTCTCTACGTGGGTGTCCAGCCGTGCGCTTTTAACGAGACGCTGGAGTAGTAAGACTACTCCGAGCGCCAATGAAAATAGATAGAGTCCAGCCGCCCACGGTTTCTCGATAATAAACACGAACCTTGAATCAAGCATGCCTAGGAGTATAAAAGAAGGCACGGCGATCCATGCGGGCGCGATGAAAAATTTTAGCGCGGCGAGCCGGGGAGCCGCATCCAGGAATGTGACGATCCTGGAGCGAAACAACGGGATGAGTACCAGGAGGACGAACGCTCCGTAGTGAAAAGCTATATTGAACACATCTGTTTGCAGGTTGTGGAGATTTATCTCTCCTTGCCAGTTGTGTTGCTGCATAAATTCCCCTGGCTGCACGCCAAATATGCGTTGGCCCCATGAGATTTCTTCGCCGGCGAAGACGATCAGTAGTAGTGCGCATGCAAAAGACAGGGCAGCCGCGCGTCCATAGCCACCGTCACGGCGCAGAAATTGTACACCATGCGCTACAAATGTGACGGCGGCCGCCAGTAATAAAAGTGCCGATATATTCTCGACGGGTCCATCTTCGATCCCTAGACGAGCAGCCACGCGGGGGTCGAGCCACAGCAGTAGAAGTGATCCCGCGCCAACGGCATATAGAAGCGCGGTCGCGATTTTCTCAGGGTGACCAAATTTTTCTGCCCTCATCCTGTTTAGTGTACCATGCTAACCAGGCTTCTTGTGATTGAAATATATGGGGTAATAGTATACAATAATGTCGTATTACAAAATAATACCGAGAACTCGGGGCTTAAAAGTGCTTACGAGGTTACGGTATCGTACATGAAAGGAAAAGTAACATGGCAGACAAAGACAACAGTCTTCGTATTCGCATTCGACTTAAGGCCTATGACCACAAGGTCATCGACCAGTCGGCAAAACAAATCATTGATACAGCACTCCGAACGGGTGCTAGTATCGCCGGTCCTGTGCCGCTTCCAACTAGGCGAAGCACCTACACCGTCGTGAAGTCACCGCACGTCTATAAGACTGGTGGCGAAACGTTTGAGATGCGCGTCCACAAGCGCCTTATCGATATCACTGGCGCGACGCCAAAAACAATCGATAGCCTACAAAGCCTCAGTCTGCCCGCAGGTGTTGACGCTGAAATTCGCATGTAATTTCACTGAAGGAAACAAAAAACTGCCACGAGAGAGTGGCAGTTTTTTGTTTGAAAGAATAACGCTTACTCTGCCTGAGGGGCAGTAGCGTTAGTCGGTTGCTCTTCTGGCTGTACGTCGAGAACCTCGGTGTTGTAGGTATCTATATCAATCTGGTCGTACAAATCACGCACCCTACCATCAAGTGTGTATATCCACATAGCGAATAGTATCGCGACCGCGCCAAAAATCAGCCAGTAGAGCGATTGGTCGGTTATGCGAATTTGAAAGAACTGCGGTTTAGCGGTAGCGGTTGATACCGCCCTCTTTTTCGGAGCGGCTTTTTTGGCGGCTACGGCTGGCTTCTTCGTTACTTTTTTAGCGGTCGTCGTTTTCGTCTTGGCTTTTACTGTCTTAGCCATAGAATCTCCTTACATACTATATTTGCCTTCATTATGCCTGCTTATGCTTTTCGTTGCAATAGTTTGCGTAAGCGATTTAGCTTAGGTATACTAATAGCAAATGGCAAGGCAAAAACAAAAACGGCCGCGTACCTATGCGCGTAACAGAGTGAAGCGTTATAGCGAAAAGATCTACGAAAGCGACAGCACGTACTTTCTGAAACTCGTTATTTTCGTATTACTTGGCGCTGTCTGGATAAAATTCGGCCAACCCATGTCTCTTGGCGTGATTCCGATCAGCGCGGTTCCTATCGGCATGCTGCTTGGTCTTATGCTTGTCCGGCAGTTCGAAAAGCACCAGAGCGACCGCAAGATCTGGTACGCCATACTGCTCATCGTGGCGATCATCAGTAATTTTACCGCTTCCGGTATCGTCATCTAAGTCAATTAAATACGACCACGAGGCGTGCCCCTCCTTAGCCTTAAGTCTACAACTGTTGACTAGAGTGGCCATCTGTGTTACATTTAGATGGTAACTTTATTACGTAATAACAACTCGCTTCCGCGTGAATGAGAAGGTCCAAGGAAACCGCTCGTCACCGGAGGTTTTAAGTGGGAGTAAGAAGGCATGAAAGCGCTTCTCGGTACCAAAATTGGTATGACCCAAATCATCAGCCCAGAAGGCGTGGCAATTCCTGTGACGCTTATCAAGGCTGGCCCAGTGACTGTGACTCAGGTGAAGACCGTCGAAATCGACGGCTACAACGCAGTTCAAGTGGCATATGGTGAGGGTAAGAACCTGAGCAAGGCCGTCGCTGGACACGTCAAGTCCAGCAATGTAACCCCGAAGTATATTCGGGAAATCCGCGTAGATGAACTACCGGAAGATATTAAAGTTGGAGATAACCTTGATGTCAGCACGTTCAGTGTTGGTGACATGGTTGACGCGACTGGTACAAGCAAGGGTAAAGGCTTCGCTGGTACCATCAAGCGACACAACTACAACCGTCAGCGTGCGACGCACGGTGGTAAGGGTAATACTCGTAAGGTCGGTTCAATCGGCTCGATGTATCCTCAAA
>CBFGYC010000027.1:0-8674 GCA_965652985.1 uncultured bacterium
GCTGTAGACTATTATAGATATTAATCAATATAAATATATTGATTAACGATAAATATCGTGCTATATTGATTGTATGATAGCCGCTAAAACGACGCAGGATTCTGTAATGAGCAAAGTACCGACTTTATTTTTACGAGCCGCTGTGGTGGCCTTGGGATTGATAGCCCTACTTTTTGCCGCAATTATCTTATCAGAAATTTATAACGACTTTGAGAACGCCTTCCCGAGTATCGGGTATCTGAAGTATCCAATCATAGGAATTCTAAGTGCGGCGCTTATACCGTACTACGTAGCACTGTACCAGACAATGAAGTTGCTTAGTTACATAGATACAAACAGGGCGTTTTCGATGCACTCCGTGAGGGCTCTTAGGAAAATCAAATACAGCGGGTTTTTTATGGGTGGATTATTCATGCTGCTTCTTCCTCTTGTGTATATGGTCGCTGAAGTAGACGACGCCCCAGGACTGATTATCATCGGAACGGCCATAGCAGGCGCACCGGTAGCTATAGCGGTCTTCGCCGCGGTGCTTGAAAAGCTTCTTGGGAGCGCACTCACGATGAAGGCGGAGAACGATTTGACGGTATAATTATGGCAATAATAGTAAACATCGACGTGATGCTGGCAAAACGCAAGATGAGCGTGACCGAACTCTCCGAAAGAGTGGGTATCACGATGGCAAATATCTCCATCCTAAAAAACGGCAAAGCCAAGGCAATCCGCCTATCGACCCTTGAGGCAATTTGTGAAGCGCTCGACTGCCAACCGGGCGATATTCTAGAATATAAGGATGACGAAGCGGTCTAGTGATTTTGAGTGGCTGGATGTCCCGGCCGAAGAAGCGGCCAGGCGTCTTTTAGGCTGCGAGCTGGTACGAGAAATTGAAGGCCAGTCGGTTCGTGTAAGAATCGTCGAGACAGAAGCATATGACCAGGCAGACGAGGCAAGCCATACTTTCAGGGGTCGTAGTAGGCGCAATGATGCGATGTTCAAGGCGGCGGGGCATATGTATGTCTACTTTACCTACGGTATGCACCACTGTTGCAATGTCGTATGCGGTAAAGAGGGGTATGGCTCAGGTGTGCTGATCCGCGCCGTCGAGCCGCTTGATGGTGTCGACGTCATCGAACGGCGTCGCGGTATGACCGGCGTAAACGTCACGAATGGTCCTGGTAAAGTGTGCCAGGCGCTTGGAATTGATGTAAGACACAGCGGCCATGATCTAGCCGAACCGCCCATTCGGCTCGTGCGGATGCCGGCCATTGCTGCTGCAGATGTTACGATTGGCCCGCGCATCGGGATTTCAAAAGCGGTGCACGAGCTGCGTCGGTTTTATATAACTGGCAACGCGTATGTTTCAAAGAAATAGTACAAATACCAGGGTAGTGTACGTCCTTATTCTGTCAAAAGAGCAGGCTCTTCCAGACACTCACCTCGTAGTATAATGGAAGTATGACGAAGTTTGCCGTCAAACGGATCTACGAACCCACAGGTACGGGTGATGGGTACCGTGTCTTGGTGGATCGTCTCTGGCCTCGTGGCGTCAGCAAGGAGCGGGCTGCGCTTGATGAATGGGCGAAGAGCTTGGCGCCAAGTACCGAACTACGGAAATGGTTTAGCCATGACGAGGCAAAATTCGAAGACTTTTCTGATCGCTACATTAGTGAGCTAAGACACAATCCCGAGGCGTCCGATATCATTGCTGGTTGGCACAAGCATTCAGTCGTTACGCTGCTCTATGGTGCGCGCGATGAGACGCACAACGAGGCTGTCGTGCTGCGAGATTATATGGATGATAAGCCGTTAGGTACATAAAAGATAAGGGGGGGACGTATGAATGACGATAGCGATGCGCCATTTTCTGGACCAGATCCAGCTATGGACGATTTAGTATCGACAAGGCCTGAAACCGATAGCGATATCGACAACCAAGAATATTACGACGAAGGCTTAGCAGGTGCGGCCGAAATCGATGACGAAGAAGATGAAGATGAAATGGACGACGATGACGATGTCCATCTTCCCGATGGTTTTCATATCGAATAAGAGCTAGACCTTTTTCTTTTTACGGTCGAGAACCCACTGCACTGATGGACTGATTGCTTTGTCGGTGCGGTGGATGCAACCGATCCAGCAGCAAGGCCGACGCTTGCCTTCCGCAAGTTCTTCATCGGCGCGTTTGATGCGGCGGTCGCGCGTTTCGTTCAAGGTGGCGCTTTCTACCCAGCAGAGCCATTCGTTACGAGCAAGCGGGGTGATGTCCTCCCAGGTAGCGCGTGCTTTGGCGTTCTTTTCTAAAACTTTACGAAGATCCACAGGGATTGTATTGTGGATTGTTCCTGCCACAAGGCTAGTCGTACTCATACACCTATTTTACTACAAGAGAGTATACTAGTACCATGAGAAATCATAACGTATATCAGATGGCGTTTTCGCGAATTTATCCGCTTTATATCGCTAAAGCACACAAAAAAGAGCGCACTAAGGCCGAAGTTGATACGATAATTTGTTGGCTGACCGGGTATAGCCAGCTTGAACTTGAAGAGCAGATACGTGGCGAGACAAGTCTTGAAGGGTTCTTTACCGACGCTCCAAAGCTCAATCCGCTTCGGCGTCAGATTACCGGCGTTATTTGTGGTGTGCGCGTCGAGGAAGTCAAAGAGCCGATCATGCAGGAAATCCGTTATCTTGATAAACTGATTGATGAACTCGCTAGAGGGAAATCAATGGAAAAGATTTTAAGGACGTAGAAGGGCAAGGTATGGACACTACAGAGAAAGTTTCGGTGAAAGGGGCAGCGATTACCCTAGGTGTAGTAGTAATCGTCATCGTAGCCAGTGTCGTATTCATAATGGTGCAGCCACCAAAAGAGGTTGCTAACTTTGAGGAATGCATACAAGCGGGTGGTGCGCGAATGGAGTCATACCCGGAACGGTGTTCATATAATGGCCAAACGTATGTCAACGAAGAGCAGAGACTGCCAAGAGAGAGTGGTTACGAAGGAATGACTGAGGATGAGGCATTATCAATAGCTAAGGATAATAAAATTCCGGCTCGTGTCGTTGAGCGCGACGGCGAAAGCCTGCCGATGACGATGGACTTCGTGTACAGAAGGCACAACTTCTTTGTCAAAGACGGAGTAGTCTACAAAGTTGAGATAGAAGGCGAGGGAACTGACGCCCCGGGGATGGCCGAGTAATACTCAAGTTCTGTTACGATCCATACCCTTCTAGCCACAAAAGTATGCAGGTGAGGCCAGGTGAGGCCGTGTGCTATTATATGAAGCATGAGCGGTACACCTAAGAGACAAACCGGCTTCACTATTGTAGAGCTCCTGATTGTCATCGTGGTAATCGCAATTCTGGCTGCTATATCTATCGTCGCGTATAACGGCATACAGGCGAGAGCAAAGCTTACCCAGCAAGTCGCAGAAGTTGATAGGGTTGGGAAGGCAATTCAACTATGGGTCGCGGAAAACGGCAATTCACTTAATCAATCAGGGAGCGGATATAACGGTGGGGGGTATGGATGGTTCAGCGGCAACTCAGGCTCCTATCCATCACTATCGCTGGAAGATATGCTAAGAAACGACGGCTATCTTAGTGGACCTCTAGATGTCAACGACGACTACATGTTGACGCCATGCACTTCATACAGCAACCCTCGCTGGGTCGTATTGGCAACCCTTGATCCCGCTCCACCGACGAGTGTTAGTGATCAAATCAGTCAAAGCGGCTGCGCCAATAGTCTCCTTACACAATACATAGACCTTTATGGAAAGAACTTTATCAAAGCATATTAGGCTCCGTACTGCGCAGCAGCACTAATTTTTTGCTCAGGGTCTCGCTTTAGGTGAACTATTGGCTTCCCCATGCCAAACCTCGGATGGTCTTGTGTCGGTGAACCAGAACGAAGGGCGCTCACTTTAGGTATAATAGAAAGAGTGAACGTAGCACTCGAAACCAAATTAAAAAACCTGCCGCGCAGTCCAGGCGTCTATTTTCATAAGGCAAAAGACGGTGAGATTATTTACGTCGGCAAAGCTGCAATTTTAAAAAACCGGGTGAAACAATATTTTCAGAATTCGCGGGATTTCGATCTAAAGACCCTCGCCCTTGTAAACGAGATCGAAGATACCGATTGGGTAGAGACCGAAAGTGAGATTGATGCGCTGTTTCTTGAAAGCGAAATGGTGAAGCGCTACATGCCACGTTACAATATCCTGCTCCGTGACGACAAGTCGCAAATGTTCGTGCGGATTGATATGAAAAGCGAATGGCCGACCGTTACGACGACGCGTAACCCTGCCGATGATAACGCCGATTACTATGGGCCGTATTATAACGGATATGCAGTGAAAAAAGCGCTGCGCTACCTTCGGAAAACATTTCCATTTTACATAAAAGCACCTCGGCCGGGCGACTCGACACTTGAGGCTTCGATCGGTTTGGTGCCTTCGCCAAACGTCAGCTCGAAAGAATACAAAGAAACGCTCCGAAAACTCGTTCGCTACTTCGAAGGTGGCAGAAAAAAACTTGCCGCCGAGCTTGAACGCGAGATGAAAACGGCAGCAAGGTTGCATGACTTTGAGAATGCTAGTATGCTTCGGAATCGCCTTCGTAATTTGAACGAATTGCAGCAGAAAATCATGTTCGGCGATAAAGAGTTCTTGGATATCAGCAAAGATAAGGCGCTAAGTGATCTAAAGGAACTGCTAGGATTGGAACATACTTTAAAACGCATCGAGGGATACGATATTTCACACATGGGCGGCACGAACGTCGTGGCGAGCATGGTGGTGTTCACGAACGGCGTCAGTGACCGTGCGGAGTATCGTAAATTCAAGACTCGTATCGAGCATAATAACGATTTTTATAATATGAGCGAGACGATCACAAGGAGGCTGGGCGAAAAAAACATCAAAGCTTGGGGAAGCCCGAATCTCGTGTTGATCGACGGAGGCAAAGGTCAGCTTGATGCCGCGCTCACGGCCCGTGACGGTAGCGTTCATTCAAATCTTCCGTTCATTGGACTCGCCAAGAAGCAGGAACAAATCGTGATCGACTATAGCCGTTCGAACGTAGTGCTTAACAAAGCGAAATTAGAAGAACTGGGCGGACGGATGGAGGCATCAGAGCGGTTTATTTTGGTGAGCTTGCCACATGCTTCTCATATCGTGAAGCTTTTGCAGCGGATACGCGATGAATCACATCGCTTCGCAGTGAGTTACCATACGGTCTTGAAGCGCCAAAAGCAAACGGCGAGCGTGCTCGAAGAAATCCCGGGTATCGGCCCAGCGACACGAAAGAAAATCATACGCCACTTTGGCAGCCTTCGCGGGGCTATGAACGCTAGCGAGGAAGATCTCTCCCAAGTTGTCGGTTCGGTCAAAGCCAAGCTCATCAAGCAGAGCTTGTCAGGCTAAAGCGGGTGCTATATAGTTGCCCTATAAGCATGAGTAATACGACAAGTGACTTACAGCAACAGACAGGTACGAGCCGAGGCTTCAGTCGTGCCTTTACCGTCGTTGAGTTGATACTGGTCACCGTTGTCGTTGGTATATTGATGGCAATCACTGTTGTTGGCTATGGTGCGTGGCGAACTCGTGTCGCCGAGACGGAAGTAGAGAGTGACTTACACGGCATGAGAGCCGGTATGGAGAGCGCGCGGAACGCGTCTAACGAGTATCCGGTCTTTCCGGCAGGTACGGAGTTTGACAGTAGCAATAACACCAGGAGTATATTTGCACAGAGCGAAGGTGTCGAAATTACTTACGCAAGGGGCGATACGGAGAGCTACTGTATAAACGCACGCAGCGTTTCCGTCTCGAGCGTATACATGTATCTCGATACTGCTGGAGGAAACGACGCTGCGTACGAGGGTACATGCTGATGGCAGCGGGATATTACATATCAGAGTTGTCGGTGTTGCACAAGCGAGATTTATATAACGGTATTGTTAAATTTAAATCAGCAGGTATAGTAGCAGTTAAGAGCAGTACATAGCAACTAGATAGTAATATATAGAACCAAGGGGTTATAGTATGTTTCGCAGACAACAAAAATATCGTGCAGGGTTTACAGTCGTTGAGCTAGTGATAACCATCGTCATAATCGGAATATTGGCCATGTTGGTGTCAGTCGGGTTCGGCTCATGGCGAACACGTGCGGCTGAGACAGAAGTCGGAAGCGGTATCCAGGGTGTGCATACAAGTATGGAGAGCATTCGGAACATGACCAATGGGTATCCGATCTTCCCGGCAGGCACGGAAATTGATGGCACGAATGATACCAGAAAGGTGTTCGTGCCAAGCGATACGGTCCAAATTACATATGTATGGGGTAATACTGAGGTCTACTGCATAAACATACAGAGCACTACTGTACCGGACGTGTCTATGTTCCTTGATACCACGGACGGCAATGACACGGCTCAAGAAGGAACATGTAGCGGTACCGGCCCTGGCGGCGGCGGAGGTACGGTAGCTTCGTGTACTGATTACGATGTCGGCGATACTGGTCCCGGTGGTGGCACGGTCTTCTACAAGGGTAGCGGCACCTGTTATGAAGTCGCGCCAACCGGGTGGTACGACGGCTCCTCTACCGATCCGTCTGCCGAGTGGGGCTGCTATCAAACGGCTATCAGCGGCGCTAATGGTACAGCAATCGGTACCGGCAAGCAGAACACCGCAGATATACTAGCAGCTGGTTGCTCGCTCCACTATCCCGACGCCGGCTATCCGCTGGCTGTTGATATTGCTACTGGCTATGACGGCGGCGGTCTGAATGATTGGTATATGGCAAGCAGGGACGAGTTCCAGGAAGTATACAATCACTTTGGATCAAGCGGTTTCATGACTTGCTGCGCCTACTGGAGCTCCGAGCAGCGAAATGCGAATGATGCCTGGACCCAGATCTTCGGGTTTGATGGCATGCAAAGTAACGGTGGGAAGCACAACCGCAACCGAGTGCGTCCTATCCGCAGCTTCTCGGACTAATCCGGGGAGTCTTGTGCCGTACATGCACAGGCCCTGCATGCAGATCATGCAGGGCTGCGTGTATACTTAGGGTGTGAACAAGGATTTTTTCGCACATAATCGAACTATGCTCGCCCAAGAACTCAGTGGCGGTTTGGTCGTGATGACGGCCTTCACGAAAATGCAGGGTGCGGCCGATTCGGCGGCATTTTTTGAGCAAGAGGCAAACTTTTGGTGGCTATCGGGTATTAATGCGCCCGACTGGTGGTTAATCGTTGATAGTGGATCTGTGAAGAGCTGGCTTGTGTCGCCAGAAATGAGTGAGAGTCAGCAGTTATTCGATGGTAGTCTGACGCCAGGACAAGCTAAGCGTATCAGCGGCGTGGATGAGGTCATAGGCCGCAGTGAGGCGACAGAGTTGTTGCGTCGTTTTGCAGAACGCAATGCGTCGGTATACACCTTGGGCGAGCTACCTTACGCTCAAAGTGCAGCCTTCGCACTTAACCCGGCTCCGAAGAGGATGCGTAGCTTGCTAAAACGGACATTTACGTCGGTTTATGATTGCCAAAAAGAGCTGGTACGACTACGCGCTATCAAGCAGACGGCTGAGATGGAAGCTATGACACGCGCTGCGAGGCTGACGGTTGAAGGGTTTCAGACGGCCAAAGACAAATTGGCGTCGTGCCAGCATGAGTACGAAATCGAAGCGGAACTGACCTACTGCTTCCGCCGCCGCGGTGCCGTGCACGCGTTTGAACCTATTGTTGCAAGGGGTAAAAACGCTTGCACGCTGCATTACGCTGATAACGCAGATGAGTTGCGCCCCGGTCAACTGTTGCTAATTGACGCAGGTGCGCGTATTGACGGCTACCCGGCTGATGTCACTCGGACGTTTGCTATCGGTGATATGGCCTCACGCCAAATAGCAGTTCATAAAGCCGTACAGACTGCTGAGCAGCGGATTGTCGAGCTCTTGAAGCCCGGGTTGGACCTTAAAGAGTACATAGAGTTAGTCGATGACATCATGAAAGACGCCTTATTGTCACTTGGTCTGATGAAAACGTACGGTGATAAGACAAGGTACCGACGATATTTTCCTCACGCCGTCAGTCATGGTCTGGGGCTAGATGTGCACGAAAGCCTTGGTGGCTACAAGGAATTTTTGCCCGGGATGGTTGTCACCGTTGAGCCGGGAATTTATATCCCCGAAGAGGGTATTGGTGTGCGGATCGAGGATGATATCGTCATCACTGAAAATGGTACGAATAATATAACGGCCAGTCTCTCGACAGATCTTTAAAACAGCGGTATAGTAATCACTAGATATGAGACTCATTTTTGCCTTTTTGCTGCAATGGATCGCTACCACGATTGGACTATGGTTAGCGGTAGGCTTGCTTGGATCAACGACTGCTACCTACGACACCAACAGTCAAGTTAGTATTTTTGTCACTGCTGGTTTCGTGCTTTCGCTCGTGAATATATTTATTCGGCCTGTCATTACTATTATTTCTTTGCCGATTACTCTTCTTACGCTCGGCCTGTTCATGCTAGTCGTGAACGGCTTCATGGTATGGCTTGCTTTGCAGTGGACAGTCGGTATCGAAATGTCATTCTTCCACTCGATCATCGCGGGGGTTATCATAGGTATAGTGAATGTTGTAATAAGCCACGTCGCAGGGTTGGTAAAGTCTGATG
>CBFGYC010000028.1:0-8610 GCA_965652985.1 uncultured bacterium
GTAGGATGATGGTCATCGTCAGGAGCGGGAAAACACTGACGACCATGATCATGCTACAAAGGGAGCCCCACGTGAATGGCGGCATCTTCATGAGTGACATGCCTGGCGCGCGCATCTTGAGGATGGTCATGATGAAGTTGATGCCGCCAAGCGTCGTGCCGATACCAGATATCTGCAGGCTCCAGATCCAATAGTCCATGCCGACACCCGGACTGAATTCCTTGCCTGAGAGCGGCGCGACTGCCAGCCAGCCGGTCGCTGCGTATTCGCTACCGAATATAAAGAACATGTTGACCATGATGACGCCGGCGACATAGAGCCAGAACCCAAGCGTATTCATGAACGGTGAAGCGAGGTCGCGGGCGCCGATCTGCAGAGGAACGATGTAATTAATGAAGCCAAAAATCAGCGCCATCGCCACGAAGAACACCATGATATTGCCATGGGCGGTAAAGATCTCTTGGAAGTGTTGGGAACTTAGATAGCCTTCACCGGAACCGGCCAATGCTTGCTGTAACCAAATCATAATGGCGTCCATGCCGCCGCGCACCAGCATGACTCCGCCGACGATGAAGTACATGATACCTATCTTTTTTGGGTCGACGGTCGTGAGCCACTCTTTCCAGAGCCACGTCCAACGTTTTTTGTAAGTGATAAAAGCCGCCATGGAAAGTAGCATCGCAGTAATACTGACCGCGCCACCAATCATGAACATTTCATGAGGCAGGGCATCTAAATCAAGCTTACCAAGTAAAAATTCTTTCATTTAATGACTCCCGTGTCCCTCATGTTGGTTACCGTGCGGATGACTTCCGCCGTATTTGCTGACTATTCTGTTATATAAATCGATGGTTGAACTTGAATAAAATGTCGGCTCGTTGTTTTCGCTTGGCTGCAACAGTATCTCGTACTCGGCGTCATCAAGTTTGAGTGGCGATTCCTTTGTCTCGGCCACCCAAGCGTCGAAATCATCCTGCGAACTGACGCGTGTCACAAACCTCATGCCTGCAAGGCCGCGACCGTTGACTTCCGCCGCGCCGCCTGGATAATCGCCGACAGTGTCACCTATTAGATTGAGCGGGTTGACATGGCCGGTCATGGCGTACAGCATGCCGCCCAGGTGTGGTATCCAAAATGAGTTCATTGGTGCTTCGTCCGCTGTCAGCTCGAATCGTACGGGCGTGTCCACGGGAATCTGAGCGAAATTGACTGTCGCGATGTCCTGCTCGGGATAGATAAAAAGCCATTTCCAGTTGAGCGCTACGACTTGGACGGTAAGCTGGTCGTTGTCCGCCTCGATCGACTTTTGCGGCTCTAGGCGCTGGGTCGCCGGTAGCATGAGGGATGCCAGGATGGCAACGATTACAAGCGGTCCTCCCCAGGCGAAGGCGAGCATGGCTTTGCTACTGGTCGTTTCGGGACTATAGGTTGATGGCTGTTGGTTTCCTTCGCGGTATTTCCAGATGAAAAAGTACAAAGTCAATATGACGGGTACGCCAAACCCGAGCATGATAAGGGTCGAGGTAGTGAAGAGCCAATGCTGCTCATTCGCGATGAGACCTTTTGGATTTAGAAGAGCGATATCGGTATCCCTTGTGAGGAGAAAGATGACAACCCCGAGGGTTACGAGTGCTGCCGTTACTAAAGACGCCAGAAGAATAGATGAGTTCTTACGGTTCCGGTTGTTTTTTTCCATTATATCCCTGTTGTTTCTAGCCCTATCATTAGCACTATAATACAGCTTTTGTGCCGAACCGCAAAGAAGATTCATGCTACACTTGGCGTATGAACATAGGGGCATTGTACCGGCTAACGAAGCCGGGGGTTACGTATGGCAATTTGATCACGACTGTCGCTGGGTATTTGTTTGCCGCCAACGGCACGATCGACTGGACTGTTTTTGTGGCGCTAACGGTTGGAACCTGGTTCGTGATCGCTAGCGCATGTGTCATCAATAACTATCTCGATCAAGATATCGATGCGGTAATGACGAGGACTAAGAAGCGGCCGCTGCTAACAGGTGAAGTAACACCAAGGCAAGCGCTTGTATTCGGCGTGTTGCTCGGCATTAGTGGCACGATACTTCTGGGCGTCTTCACGAATTACTGGGTAGCAGGCGTGGGGGTTTTTGGCTGGATAGTGTATGTGTGGCTCTACGGCGCGCTTGGAAAACGAAAGAGCGTGCATGGAACTTTGGTGGGTGCGGTCAGTGGAGCGGTACCTATCCTTGCTGGGTGGCTGGCGGTATATCCGGGTGTCGATATCGTCGGTGTTCTTTTGTTTCTCGTCATTTTCTTCTGGCAAATGCCGGAGTTTTACGCGATTTCTATATTTAGAAAGGACGAATACGCGAAGGCAGAAGTGCCAGTGAGCGCTGTCGTGCGTGGGGTGCCAGCTACCATTCAGCAAATCGTAATATATACGTTTCTTACGGTCATGAGCGCACTCGCCCTTATCGTAAGTCCGTTGACTAGCTGGACAATGATAGCAATTTTGGTGGTCGTATGCCTCAGGTGGCTTTACATTTCTATCGGTGGGCTACGGGCATCGGATCCTGTCGCGTGGGCGAAGAAAGAATTTCATTTCGCGCTACTATTCTTGGTAGTTTTTTGTGTCACGATCTCAGCTAATCCGTACTTACCTTAGTCGGCCATAAAACATAAAGATTCATGTAGAAAAGTGAAACACGCATGTAAGTTCGAGAATTACTTCTTTTCGCCTTCTTTGATTCGTTTTTCCTCTTTTTCTTTACCGGTATCGGCGCCTGGAAGGGAATCGATGATTTCATCAAGCTTGTCTTGAATCGCCCTTGTATCGGCGTTTTGCGAGCTCTGCACGACGAAAAGCAAAAAGAATGTGGAAACGAAGATAACGAGATCCATGACATCATACCAAGTCTCATACTCTATGAACAAGCCGGCGACGAACCAGCCGGTCACGCCTAGGATGACTGCCGCGAAGACCGTGGGCTTACCAATGGTATCGGCGAGCTGATTCATGAGTTTCGTAAGAGATTTCTCTAGACGTTTAAAGCTGATCATGACTCTATTGTATCTCTATGAGCCATAATTTGGAATTTGCTAAAGCCCGGACTGGGTGCTACATTTAAGTCATGAAGAAAAAACCATAAACGGTTTTACTATCGTTGAACTTCTCATCGTCATTGTCGTCATAGCTATCCTTGCCGCCATCTCAGTAGTGGCATACACCGGCATTCAAACCAGAGCTCGCGAATCACAGATAATGAACGATTTTTCAAATGCTGCCAAGCAACTGCAGATATACCACATTGATAACGGCAGATTTCCAGGTACATCTGAAATAGATAATATGGATATTCGCATGTCAGTTCCCAATACGGCTAGTGTTTCTATTTTAGCTTGTCTAAACAATTCGAACGGTGGCGCTTTTGAGATATATGCGCGCATGGAAAGCGACACGAGTCGTCAATTCAAGGTGACAAATCAAAGTTCGCCGGAAGAGCTGTCTTCCCCTCTTTCTTGGGGTACGGCTATCTGCACCGGCTCAACGCCGAATGCCATATGGGGTAGCGGCTGGGTCGCTTCTTAGCTAGGTGTGGAGCCGCTATGAAGGACGGCGAAAGCTTTGTCAGCGTCTTTGGCGCTGACGATCACAGTGAGCTCTTGGCGAGTCGAGACAACTTCAACGAGATTTATATCCTCCCAGGCTAGCTGGCGAAGGATGCGCGCGATCGAGCCTGTTGATGTAATCATCTCCGGTGTCAGGCGTACAGTGATAGAGGACAAGTCCCGCGTGCTATCAATGAGCTGACTGTCATCAAGTAATGTGACTATGGCCGATTCTAAGGCGCTACTGGCGATTATGGTGGTTTCAAAGACGCCGGCCGTGATTGTCAAGAAGTGCTCATTGTGGCTATCGGATATCAGCGAAAGCAGAGTTTGTTGTTGTTTCGTTAAAGTGGAAGAGTTTCGGTAGGTGAGTTCAATAAGATTTGAGCGGATGATAAGGTCCAGCGTTGCTACGCTGATTGGATCTCTCGTCAGATGACTCGGTAGGGTTGCCTCAAGGCGTTTAAGTGCCATGACGACTGCGCCTTCTGAGACATCTTTCTTGGCATGTTTGGCGACTCTTGGAGCGATGTCGCGTGCAACAGCAGAGACATTAAGTAGTCCTCGACTCATACCTTCTTCCAGAAGGGGCGAAGATTTTATGATGGCCTGAACGGCTTCTGCGACGGTAATCATGTTAATAATTTAACACAAATGTATAAAAAAGCAATATATCACTAAAAAATATACTTTTCTGCGTTTTGACTCTATCATGATCAGGCAATGACAGCATTTGAGATACCTGGCGCAGTCGAAGCTGCCGCCTTTCGTTTTTCGACACCGTTTCATGTATATGACACGGCTATGATGGGTAGTGCGACAAGGCGATTATATGGTGCGATGGAGCAAGCCGGCGTGCCAGGGTTTCAGAATTACTTCGCTGTAAAAGCATTACCGAACCCGCACGTCTTACGTTATCTCGTTTCGATAGGCCACGGCTTGGATTGCAGTAGCCTCGCCGAGCTGGCGCTGGCCGAGCAGATCGGTGTGCGCGGCGAGCAGATTATGTTTACTTCGAACAATACGTCCGACGAGGAGTTTGCTCGGGCTCATGAGCTCGGGGCGATAATCAATTTTGATGACGAAGTGTATGTGGGTCGTTACCTGAAGAATCATGGTGCCCCCCTTGTAGGGTGCGGCAGGTTTAATCCAGGCGAGGCATTCACGAGCACGAATGGTGAAGACAATATGTTGCGAGGTAATCCGGCAGACCAAAAGTATGGCATGTCGCGGGAGCAGCTGGTCGCTACGTATAGGCAGCTAAGAGACGCCGGTACTGAAAAGTTCGGACTACACGCGATGCTTCTTAGTAATAACCGGTCTTGGAAGAATCACGCAGAGGTCGCAAGAGTGCTTTTTGAAACCGCCAGAGAAATCGCCGAGGAAGCGAACATAACATTTTCATTCATAAACCTAGGCGGCGGGATTGGTGTGGCGTATGCGCCTGATGACGGAACATTCGATTACGAAGCATTCGCCGGCGCCGTGACGCAGGCATACGAGGAAGCCGATTTAAAAAAATACGGCGCCCCCCGAATCCTCATGGAAAACGGCAGGGCGATAACGGCGAGTGCTGGCTGGCTCGTGACCCGCGTACAAAACATAAAGCGTTCGTATAAGACATATATCGGCGTCGACGCCTCGATGGCGAATCTGATGCGCCCTGGCATGTACGGCGCGTATCATCATATTTCATTGCTTGGTGATGATGGTTCACGGAAAAATGAGACGGTCGACGTGGTTGGTGCGCTCTGTGAGAACAACGATAAATTCGCGATTGACCGAATGCTGCCACAGCTGCAGATTGGTGACATTCTTTTGGTCCATACGACCGGAGCGCATGGTCATGCCATGGGGTTCAATTACAATGGACGGCTGCGTTCGGCCGAGGTCCTTGCACGTGATGGCACGCTGAAACTCATTCGTCGCGCCGAAACCCTTGACGACTTGTTCGCGACCATAGAGCCGTTGGAGAGTGTGTGATGATCGTCATGAAATTTGGTGGTACGTCGGTCGGTACGGCCGAAAGTATTCGGCAGGTACGGGACGTGGTGTTGTCACGAGCCGAAGATACACCGGTGGTTGTCGTGTCGGCGGTTTCGGGTGTTACGAACCTGCTGGTCACGCATGCCGAGGCCGGAAATGATGTGCGGGACGAGCTGCTGAAAGTACACATGGACATCATCGAAGCGCTTTGGGAAACTCCTGCGGAGGACCTGACGCGTCATGTCGAGGAGATGATCGACCAGACGCTTGTTGATGGCCGCCTGCTTTCGGGCAGTGAAAAGTCGGACCTGATACTGAGCCTGGGTGAGCGGCTGTCCTCGAAGATAGTGAGCAGTTTTATCACCGAACAGCGCCGAGCGAAGCAAGTCTTGGCGACGGAATTATTCGTCACGAACGATGCTTTTGGCGCGGCGGAAATTATTGATACGCCAAGTAAAAGTAACGTCGAAAGCTTTAAAAGAGACGTCGAAGCGGGGAGCTATATTCCAGTCGTGACCGGGTTCATCGGCGCGACCGAAGACGGCCGGACGACGACGCTCGGACGCGGTGGATCGGACTATAGCGCGGCGCTGCTCGGCTACTATCTAGGCGCTGATGAAGTTCAAATTTGGACGGACGTCGACGGTGTGTTTTCGACCGACCCGCGTAGTAATGACGGTGCACGCTTGGTTCCGGAAATCACATATGAAGAGGCTTCTGAGTTGGCGGCATTTGGCGCGAAGGTGCTGCACCCAAAAACGATGCGCCCAGCAGTACACGGTAAGATTCCGATTCGTATCGCCAATACGTTTCGACCCGACGCACCGACGACCAAGATCGTAGCTGAGACGCCCAGGCGGCACGAAGTAATCGCCGTGGCTGTGAAAAAGTCGGTCGTGATGGTGAATATATATGCCGCTGAAATGCTGCTCGAAAGAGGCTTTCTGGCGCGCATTAGTTCGACTTTTGCCGAATCGAATATCTCGATCGACATCATTTCGGCCTCGGAAACCAGCGTGTCGGTGACGCTTGACAACCACGAGCAACTAGAAGTGGCTCTTAGAAAACTTCGTGCGTTCAGTACGGCGACCGTCAACAAAAACGTCGGCATAGTCAGCCTTATCGGACAGTCGATATCGCGCAGCCCAGCGCTACTCGGAAGAGTGAGTGGTGAGCTTGCCCAGCTAGGAATTGAACTCGAAATGGTTTCGGTCGGCGCCTCAGGAGTGAATATAAGCCTTGTGCTCCCGGCCGGGGACGCCGAGCGCGCCGCTGAGAGGTTGCATAGTAGTTGTATCGGAGGAAGCGTATGAACATTTGTATTGTCGGCTACGGTAAAATGGGCCGGTTGATCGAGGAGATTATCAATGCATCGGGCGAACATGAGGTTAGTGCGATAGCGTGCCGGGATGAGAACGATCCCCTGACGCCTACGGCCTTAAAAGGGGCGGACGTGGCGATTGATTTCAGCCACGGTTCTCTCATGGAGGCGCACCTGAAGCTGTACTGCCAGGCAGGGGTGTCTGCGGTCATCGGTACGACTGGCTGGAATACGCACGATACCGCGTTGATCGATATGGTCGAGGATGCTGGAATCGGCGTGATCGTCGGCTCGAATTTTTCGGCAGGAACACAGTCATTCATTCAGGTGGTGCGAACGACTGCCAAACGACTGAGTGCGGTTGGCGGCTACGATGTCTACATTCAGGATATCCATCACGCCCATAAGGCCGATAGTCCGAGCGGTACGGCCAGGACGATCGCCGAGGCGGTGCTGGAAACGTTCCCAGACAAAACGGAAATCGTATATGGGCAAGTCGAGGGTCGGATCGCTCCAGGAATGCTTCAGGTCGTATCGGTGAGGGGCGGTATAAATGCCGGTACGCACCAAGTGACATTTGATGGTCCGGACGACAGCGTGACGCTCACCCATGCGGCGCACAGCCGGCGCGGTTTCGCGGCTGGTGCCGTGGCTGCGGTGAAGGATGTAAAGAAAAATATCGGATGGGTGCGGTACGAAGATTTATTTCGAAAGGAGAACGTATGAAATTTACAGGAACGATGACGGCGCTAGTGACGCCATTCAATGCGGACGGAACGTTCGACAAGGAAGCCATGGAGGGGCTGGTCAATTGGCAGATCGAGCAGGGCATCGACGGACTGGTCGTGTGTGGGTCGACTGGCGAGGCGGCCACGCTGAACGACGAAGAATACTCTGATGTCGTGACATGCGTGGTCGGAGTAGCGGATGGCCGTGTTCCAGTGGTCGCAGGCGCCGGAAGCAACAACACGGCCCGAGCCATCGAACTCTCCAGGCGCGCGTTCGAAGCTGGTGCTGACGGTCTGTTGCATGTCACGCCTTTTTATAATAAGCCGACGCGTGCGGGGCTTACCGCGCATTTTCGTGCCATAGCTGAGGCGGTCGACTTACCGATCATCGCGTATAACGTACCGGGCCGTACCGGACAAAATATTCCGGCTGCTACCATGCTCGGGCTTGCCCGCGACGTGCCACAGGTCGTGGCGGTCAAAGAAGCTTCGGGGGATATCGAGCAGGTAATGACGATTCTAGCTGGGCGAGGCGAGGACTTCGCAGTGCTGAGCGGTGATGACGCTTTGACGCTGCCGATGATCGCTGCTGGTGCGGACGGTCTTATTTCCGTGGCGTCGAATGAGATTCCTAAAGAACTGACTGACATGGTGCGGGCGGCTCGTGACGGTGACTACGAAACCGCGCGCCAGATTCACTATAGGTGGCTTGACCTCATGAATGTAAACTTCATCGAGACGAACCCGCAGCCGGTCAAGACGGCCCTTGCAAGGATGGGGCGGATCAAAGAACAATTCCGTTTGCCGCTCGTGCCGATGGAGCAGAGCACGAAGCAAGCGCTGTACGACGTCATGGAAAGGGTAGGGCTATAAAAATGGAAGAAAAAATTTCTGTTGGAATCCTTGGCGCGACCGGAGCGGTTGGCCAGCGGTTCGTGCAGCTGCTCGAAGGTCACCCATGGTTTGAGCTGACGCACGTCTATGC
>CBFGYC010000029.1:0-8484 GCA_965652985.1 uncultured bacterium
GGCCTGGATGTTCTTTTTGCGATCCTGGCGCTCAGTGGTCTTTATTTTCTGCTCTGGTTTATGTCAAAAGGACGCTGGGTTGGTTTCGGGGATGTGAAGCTGGGCCTTGGGCTGGCCCTTCTGCTAGCTGATTGGCGGTTAGCGCTGCTCACGCTCTTTTTAGCCAATTTTATAGGCACGCTGATCGTACTCCCCGCTATGGCGCTCGGTAAGCTGCACAGGGGGGCACAGGTGCCTTTCGGGCCGCTTCTCATCGCAGGGATGTTTATTGCTATGCTTATCGGCACTCAGCTTATCGGCCTCTACGTGAACACGCTATTTTAATTCTCACCTCAAGACGCTTATGGTATAATGGGCGCACATGAGAACTAAGACACGCCGTGGCGGCTTCACTGTTATCGAAGTAATGCTCTTCCTGGCTATAACAGGGGCATTATCGGTCGCGATTCTGATAGGTAGCGGCGCCGCGCTGGGTCAATCTCGCTATCGTGACAGTGTGAATTCTTTCAAGGGTCTTATCCAGGAGCAGTATGGGCAAATCGCCAATGTCGTCAGCAGCGATGAAGAAAAACCTACGTGTATCCAAAATGGTAGCACACTTGATTTTAGTGATGATCCAGAACAAGCCCGGGGAACAAGCGACTGCGTCATCATGGGAAGGTTCCTACTCGTAGAGCCTACGAAGGTAACTACCTACAATGTGATCGGGCTGCCCACGACTGATACGGTGGGTGATAGCGACGTTGAAGCGCTTCAGAATTACGCCCTGGCAACTACATCGCCAGAAACGCATGAGGTTGCTTGGGGTGCTACCCTTAAGGAGCCAGGAGAAACTGAAGACCTCAAAGTAGCCGTTTTGCTGCTACGCTCGCCGCTCAGCGGTTCAATACTGACATATATAGAGGATGATAGTAGTGATTTAGTTGGCATAATAGACGATGAGAATGGAAATCACGCACCTACTTCCATGATTAATGACGATAATATGACGCAAAAAGACTTTTGCGTTGATTCGAACGGACGATCAGGTATGACGAATCGAATGGCAGTACGAATCAACGCCAGGGCGTCTAATCAGAGCGCTATCGAGATACCCCTTGAGAGCGAGGGCGTATGCGACTAGAGCGAGGGGATACTATTATTGAGGTTATCTTCGCGATAGTTATTTTCTCGTTCGTAGCTATCGGGAGTCTTGCCATTATGAATAAAGGACTCGCAGTAGGAGAGAAAGCACTCGAGATTACCTTGGTTCGTCAGCAGGTGAATGCCCAGGCAGAAGCACTTCGTTTCATTCACGAGGCCCGGGTCGTCTCCCCGGCTTCAAGCTATGCTACTGATTGGGCGGATTTAGCCACTCTCCAGAGTGAACGGGCGACCGCCTATGGTCAAGTGAATGCCTCCGAGTACGGCGTCAGTGATGGGGAGTGTGCGCTCCCGGCCGGCGCCAGCTACCACCCCTTTATACTAAACGCCCGTACCGCTGAAGTTTGGTCAGTCACTCCATCTATGGAGCCAAGTGTCGGTTCTGGTTTTCCGCCATACCCGCAGGTGATTTATAACACCGATTCCAGTGTCAATGCGGCGTATGGCATGTGGGTCGAGTCTGTTCCATCGAGCGGGCCACTAGTGAGGCATTTTGTTGATTTTCACATTCGGGCTTGCTGGCCAGCACCTGGCAGCGCCATACCGATGACTATTGGAACGATAGTGAGGCTCTATGATCCAGCATAAACAGAAATCAGGGTTTACACTTGTCGAGATGATGCTCGCGATGGCATTCGTTGGTATGCTTCTCGTGGCGATTGCCATGACAACGATGCACATTATGACCACCTACACCAAAGGCGTGACAGTAAGGGAGGTGAATCAATCTGGTCGCACGATTTCAGAGGATATGCAGCGTACTATTGCTGCCTCAGCACCTTTTGTGGTCAGTCCAGCAAAAACAGGGGCACCTACTGATGAGATTGGCGTTCGGTATGTCGTACGGCCGGGCGGAGGGCGCCTTTGTACAGGAGCCTACACCTACGCTTGGAACTACGGAAACACGGCAGAGATTAGTGGAGCAACCTCGACGCCCGTCTATAACACCTATAGCGATAGCGAAGATGTGATTCGCCTCGTCAAGGTAAGCGATGCCGGAGGAATGCTCTGCGCTGATGTGACCCGTGATATCGAAAAGGGGCAAGCAAAAGACTTTCTGGTTGCCGGAGATAGAAATCTGGCTGTGCAGCAGCTAACGGTGCGTTCAGACAGGGAGGATGAAGTGTCTGGTCAGGCGCTGTACGCTATAGACCTAGTGATTGGGACAAATGATCAGGACCAGATAAATGCCTCGGATGGAACGTGCTTGCCACCGAGTGAGGGGAGTGGTTTCGAGGAATTTTGTGCCATCAATCAGTTTAGTATTATTGCCAGGGCAGGTAATCGATCGGGGAGTTTATAATGCATATACGTATGGAAAATCAACACGGCGCAGTTTCATTATTTATCGTCATGTTCTCGGCCTTGTTGCTCACGACGATAACGATTAGCTTTATGCAGCTGATGGTTAAAGACCAGCAGCAGGCCAGCTATAGCGATCTTTCTGAGAGCGCATACGATTCGGCCGTAGCAGGCGTAGAGGATGCAAAGAGGGCATTACTTATGCAGCAAGATTGCCTTGGTAATAGCTCGCCGACCTGCAATACTATACGTTTAGCTATCGAGTCGGGTGAGTGTACGACGCTACCAAGGGTATTCGCCGTCCCTGATGGCGAAGTCATGATTGCCCAAGAAGAGGGCGACAGAAAGCTTGAGCAGGCGTATACCTGTGTAAAAATCGCCCAGAACACGAGCGACTATGTTGGTAGTATCGAGCCTGGCACAGAAGCGACTCTGGTGCCGCTTCGGGCTGAAGGAGAGTTCAATAAGATTGTCCTTCACTGGGCCCTTAGTAAGACAGGCGGTACGCTCGATATCGACTCTGCTACCACCGAGCTACCTAATGTCGGGACTGTGAATTGGCCAGAAACGAGGCCAGCACTCCTTAGAGCGCAGCTTATTAATGGTCACGATTCCTTCCGGCTTTCGGACTTTGACACGAGCGGCTTCAGTAATACTCTCTTCTTGTATCCATCAAGAACAGGAGTGAGTTCTGTTGAGTTTGCACTGGACGGGCGCCGCGGGGCACTTGCTGGCGAGCCAAGACAAGTTCTATGCCAAACTACGGTTAGTAGTGGCGAGTATGCGTGTAGTATCACGATCGATGTAAACCCAGCGGTGCCGGCAGGAAGTCAGACTGCCTACTTGAACTTAGCTGCTTTTTACAACGCGACAGATTTTCGAATCGAGCTTTTAAACGACAGTACTTCAGTCCTCTTTGATGGTGTCCAGCCAGAAGTCGATTCTACTGGTCGGGCAAACGACCTGTTCAGGCGCGTCGTTTCCCGTGTGGAGCTAGGAAATGCCTTTAATTACCCGCTTGCCGCGTTGGAGACGCGGAATAATATCTGCAAGAACTTTAGTGTGACGACCGAAGCGGGCGATTACTCGGCATCTGACTGTGACCCGACTAAAAGCGACTAGTTCGTGTCGGTGTGAAACTTCTCGTGTACCTCTCGAAGGTGCTCATCGGTGACGTGGGTGTATACCTGTGTCGTACTAATGTTGCTGTGCCCGAGCATGGATTGGACGCTACGAATATCGGCTCCGTTCATCAAGAGGTCAGTGGCGAAGCTGTGACGCATGGTGTGTGGACTGACATGCTTGGTAATACCAGCAAGACGTGCGTAGCGAGAGATAATTCGTTGAATACTCCTGGCGGAGAGGCGGCGGTAATCACCGCTCATAGAGCTGGTATTATTGCGACTATAGCTCAGAAAAAGAGGAGGAAGGTTGTCAAAACGTGTTCTGAGGTACTCTTGCACGTGTTCAGCGGTCGATGCACCAATAAACACCGGTCGATCTTTTTGCCCCTTACCACGCACCATGAATTCGCGGCGCTTCGTGTTGACATGGTCCCGATTCAAACCGACCAACTCTGATACGCGTAGCCCGCTAGAGAAGAGTAGTTCGATGATGGCTCGGTCGCGCAAGCCGACCTCGCTGTCGAGCGGAATTACTTCAAGCATTCGGGCAATTTCGTCGTAGTGGAGGAAGGTGACCTGCTTGCGGTTTACTTTAGGCAGTTCAATCTTATCTGGGCTGAGGCTCCTGATGTCGCGTTTAGAAAGATAACCTAAAAAACCACGCAATGCGATAAGGTGGTAGCTTTGAGTGATAATAGATAGAGGCTCATCATTGTCATTTTTATAACGGTTGAGCCATAGTCTGTACTTACGCACCATTTCTGATGTAATTTTGTCTACTGTAACATCATTGCTAAACTGGGCAAACCGCTCGAGATAAAGGGTGTAGTTCTCGGCCGTCTTGCTAGAACGTCCACCTTCTACCTCCAGGTGCTCGACGAAATCGAGAATCAGTTCAGAAACATACATACCCTCAGTATAATGCAAGGAGACCGGAGAGCGGTAACTTGCTGCCTTTTCCGGGTAGTACGGCCCTAGTGCTATAATGCTGGATAGTGCATATACTTGAAGCTATCGTACTCGGCCTTCTACAGGGATTGACGGAGTTCATTCCTGTGAGTAGCTCTGGCCATCTTGTGATTGGTCAATATTTTTTCGATGGCTCTTCGGATCATCTACTGCTTGAGTGGATTAATATCGGTACGCTTCTAGCGCTGTTAGTGTATTTCCGTGAGCGCATCCTTGGCATTACGAAAAGTATAATAAAGGACAGAAAGTACCGTCTAGCACGCAATATCCTTATCACGGCAGTACCAGCGGGTATGGTGGGCTTCTTTGCGGCCGATTTTATAGCTAGTACGGCCTTTTTCGGTAATATCTCAACGGTTCTTGTTTCTCTGGTTGTTGTTGGTGTCGTCATGGTGGTGCTCGAGCGGTTGCCAAAAGCGGACAAGGCTCAGAACGGAGAACAGTTATCGGTAGGTAGGGCTCTCTTTATCGGAATTCTGCAGATTTTCGCGCTGATCCCTGGCGTCTCGCGATCTGGCTCTACTATTATTGCTGGTCGTCTGATGGGGCTGCCCCCGGCTGCAGCAGCAGAATATAGCTTTCTTGCTTCGATACCGATCATGTGTGGGGTAATGCTGAAGTTGGTCCTTGGTAGCGAAGACAGGCACTATTTCATGACGCACCTTGAGCCGTTAATCATCGGTAATATCATTGCATTTGTGTCTGGTCTCATTGCGGTCGGTTTTTTGATGCGGTACCTTTCGGGACATTCGCTTGCGATCTTCGGGTGGTATCGTATTGGTCTAGCGGCTACCATAGCGCTGGTAATTTTGATACAATAACACTTATAAAGAGGAGCATAGATGAGTAAAATTGAAGTTGAGCGCACGCTCGTATTATTTAAGCCGGACACCGTACAGCGCGGTTTAGTAGGCGAAATTCTGACTCGATTTGAGCGAGTCGGCCTAAAAGTTATCGGTACGAAGATGATTTTTCCAGACAGGGACCACTATTACCGTCACTACGAAGATATCGGACATATGGTGACACGTCGTGGTCAACAGGCTTTTGATGTCACCCTTGAGATGATGCAGCTTGGGCCGGTCATTGCCATGGTACTTGAAGGGGTTGAGTCTGTCGCTCTTGTGCGGAAGATGGTTGGCGGCACCGAACCAAAGTCAGCCGCACCCGGCACGATTCGTGGTGACTTCAGCCATATGAGCTTTGAATATGCTGATGGTAAAAAGAAGGGTATACCTAACCTCATCCATGCTTCAGGCGATCCAGAAGAGGCAATAAAGGAAATCGGGCACTGGTTCAGTGCCGACGAGCTCTATAGCTACGAAATTGCCACCGAGCGCTTCGTTCGCTAGTTCATGTATACTTATAGTAAGTCTTCTCTTTGGAGTACCAGCGCGTAAGCGCTGGCTTCAGGGAGCAGAGGGGGTAACCCACCCCAGAAGGTCACGCCTCGGTAGCTCAATGGATAGAGCAGTTCCGTCCTAAGGAAAAGGTTGCAAGTTCGACTCTTGCCCGGGGTACCAAAGTAAATGCCGCCACCAGTGGCGGCATTTACTTTGTGTAGGCTTCCCTGGAATCATGTGTACAAATGGTATACTTATTCCATGGCAGAGCCAGTTAAGCGACAACAGGAATTCAATGGTCAGCGCGAGGGAGAAGAGGTATTATTCGTCTTTCGCCGCCATATCATAGCTATGAGGAAGGGCTTTTATATGCTCCTTATCCCATTTGCCATCTCGGCAGTTCCTCCGCTTATCTGGCAGAACAACCTCGAACTTTTTCTACTCCCCATCGGTGGACTTCTTCTTGGGCTCATCCTCTTTAGTTACTATTTCTTGATGTGGCGCTTTACTTACTACATCGTGACCAACCAACGTATTAGGCAGGTGACACAAACGGGCTTTTTTGGCACCGATGTCGTGGAGCTGAGCCTGTCAAAGATTCAAAACATTAGCTATAATATACCAGGGTTCTTCGGCGAAGTATTTCATTTTGGAACCCTTGTCGTCCAGACATTCGTGGGTGATTTGGTAATTCGTAATGTTGAGCATCCGGAGAAAACGTATAATATGCTACAAGATGCAGTAGCTCAGGCCGTGGATAGCAGCGGACAAGGGGAGGCATGAAAAAAATCTTACGTAAACGTCGTTCTAAAGAAAGAGAGGCTGCGCCTCCGTCTCGTATTACTAACGAGACAGTGGCCGAGCACCGAGAAAGGATTCTCGCTGGAGGGCGCCGCTATAAGTATCCTATCCAATACGCTCGTCATCGGCTCGTCATCGTAACCGTCGCCATTGGAGTCGCGACGCTTGCTCTGATCGTTCTTGCCGTCTGGTGGCAGTTATATGTTGCGCAGAGTAGCAACCCGATTCTTTACCGTGTCACTCAAATCGTTCCGATGCCGGTCGCCTCTGTCGACGGTCAGGCAGTACGCTACAGCGATTATTTGATGTATTACAACAGCTCAATTCATTTCTTACAGAAGAGCGAGCAGCTTGTTCTGACGAGTGAAGACGGCAAGAGGCAGGCCGATTTCCAGAAGCGCCAAAATCTAGATATTGCGATTCGTAATGCTTACGCTGAAAAACTTGCCCGCGAACTAGGTATTGTCGTCGAGCCGGAGCAACTCGAGCGGATGAATCAAGAGCACCTGACGATGGCGAATGGCCCCATCTCTCAGGAAACGTATAATGCTTCAACGAAGAGCTTACTCGGCTGGACTCCAGAGGAAGAACAGCGCTCGACAAAAAATCAGATTCTAAAAAGCAATGTAGCATACAAAATTGATACAGTAGCAAGCAAAAAGGTGGAGCAAGCAGCCGATCTATTGGTAACGCAGGACAATGACTTTCCTAGAGTCGCCACTGAGCTGGGAGGCGAGGGTGATGGCATGGTAGTTGCCGGCGTGTCAGGCCTGGTTCCTCTTATCAATAACGACGGTGGGCTGACCGAAGCTGCCCGTAAGCTTGAAATAGGCCAGGTCTCGTCGGTTATTAGGAGTACGACAGGCGATGGCTATTACTTCGTGAAGTTGCTCGAGAAAACAGATACGCAGCTCAACTATGAGTACATACGGATTCCACTCACGGAATTTGACCGGCGCCTTAGAGAGCTTCGTGAGCAGGGCAAGATACATGAATATATCAAAGTTGAAAGCATTAGCGATCCCAAGATAGAGGAATAAAGGAGGACTTTTCCATGTTTACTTTGCCAGAACTACCATATGATTATGAGGCGTTAGCGCCGGCCATTAGTGGTGAAATCATGAAGCTGCATCACGGCAAGCATCATCAAACGTACGTCGATAAGTTGAACGCCGCCATCGAGGAAGCGCCAGAACTGAAGGACAGGTCGATCGAGAACCTAATCTCTGATTTACGGAGCGTGCCCGAATCTGTCCGTTTGGCGGTTCGTAATAATGGTGGCGGTCACTACAACCACAGCTTGTTCTGGCAGTGGATGTCGCCAGATGGCGGCGGAGAACCAGAAGGGGAGCTCGCCGCTGCTATTACAGAGAAGTTTGGTAGTTTTCAAGACTTCGTTGACGAATTTACTACGAAAGCGGCAGGATTGTTTGGTAGTGGCTGGGTGTGGTTGATGCCAGATATGGAAATTATTACAACGGCAAATCAAGATAACCCGATCATGGAAGGCAAGCCTACGCCAATTCTTGGCCTTGATGTCTGGGAGCATGCATATTATCTTGACTACAAAAACGTCAGACCTGATTACGTGAAGGCATGGTGGGATGTGGTGAACTGGAGGTTTGTAGGAGAACGGTACCAGTAGGATTCTAGCTAACGTGTTTGAGTAGAAGGCGTAGCCTTATGTATAGAAAAACTTCATGTCGACATGAAGTTTTTCTGCTTCATCGAGAAACTTTCTTGGCGCGCCCGACCGGATTCGAACCGGCGATCTCCTCCGTGACAGGGAGGCGTGATAGGCC
>CBFGYC010000030.1:0-8221 GCA_965652985.1 uncultured bacterium
AGCGATTTTACCTGTATTTTCTGTTGTTCAAGCTCTGCCTTCAGGCGCTTAATTTCAGCGATCGTGTCTGAAAGTGTGTCCCGAATCGAAGAGCGCTGTGTTTGCTTGTCGACATAATCGGCGATATTCTTGCTGCTCGCAAGCATTTCAAGCGGTGAAATATCATCATCAACATACATGTCGGCCATCGTTTCACCAAGCGCCTGTTGATTGTTAGCAATTTTCTTCTCGTTCGCCGCGATATCCGCGATCAGCTGGTCATATTGAGCCTGAGTCAGGTCGAGCTTGGCCTGGATTGCCGCTTTCTCGTTATTGAGGCGAGCTACTTCGTTCTGCAAGGTGTTCGCTTCGTTCGATAGGCGTGCCGCCTCGGCGGTATACTGGTCGATTTGCTGCTGGACAGCTCGAATTTCCGCTTGATAGTCACGAGCCTTCAAAGGATTACCGACAAAGGCAATCGGCACGGCCGCAACCATCAACACAGCAATCGAGAGCAACGAGCCGCGCACGACATTTGATTTCGAAACCGGTGTGGTGGACCGTTTTTTCATTGCTTCCACTGTAGCATAAGCACTATGCTGTGTCAATAGTCCCTCCCTATTACTTTCTATTAAATCCTAAGATAGCGCCTCGTGGCAAGCAGCGAAGAAACCACCCCGATAATGGCTCCAGCGACAATCATTCCAAGCAGCGTCAATGCCGCGTAGCTCGTCACGAAATGCATGACTGTCTCAACCTGCACACCAGCGCCTTGGAGCCCGTCCCTGAGACCATAGAGCGCCAACATGCCTAGTATCGTCGCCAGTATGGCCGCGATGAAGCCATAGAATACCGCCTCGACAATGAATGGCCCGCGGATAAAGCTCCTGTCCGCGCCGATCAACTTCATCATTTGAATCTCATCCTTACGGTTAAAAATCGCCATGCGGATGGTGTTGAAGATAATAAGCGATGAGATCGCGATGAATAATATGGCCGCACCGATACCAAACCGCTCGGCGTACACCACCCAGTTACCGATTTGACTGATTGCGTCACTCCGGTCGCTCTCATACGACGGCGCTCTGTCAGGGTGTAAATATTCCTGCGTGGTGTCATCGGTGTTGACGAACGCTCGCAGCTCTGCCGGGTCGGTAATATCGACGATTTTGACACGGAACGTTCCAGGGAACTCATTGGTCGCCTCGTTGAGCGCCTGCAAGGTTTCGCTATCGGCTTTGTTATCTTCGGCGAACTGCGCCTTGGCTTCCTCGGGGCTGATGTACTCGACGGATTTTACACTGGCGAGGCCCTCTATCTTTTCCTGAATCACCTCGGCCTCGTCTTCTGGGGTCTCGGTGATCACATATACCGACATACTCACCTTGTCCTTAATGTCATTTGCGGTGTCCACGAGCACCGTCCTGGCTGCCACGGCTGAAAAAA
Source organism: uncultured bacterium (assembly GCA_965652985.1). Lineage (GTDB taxonomy): Bacteria > Patescibacteriota > Saccharimonadia > Saccharimonadales > Saccharimonadaceae > JAUIHN01. The sequence continues at coordinate 1,426 of CBFGYC010000030.1, forward strand.
TAACGAGGAGTGTGATGGTCATTACAGCCGTCGCGGCGATTGTTAGCCACGCGTTGCGGGTAATGTTATTAACGCCGTAACGGAGCATACGAATAAATGTCAGCCAGCGGCGACGAGCATTTTTTTGTTGCAGCGCTTTAGCTGCTGAGGTTGGTTTCTTTGCCATTATTGCCTGTAGCTTCCCTGCGCCTGGTCGCTAGTTATTTTGCCACCGTCCATCGTCACGACGCGCCTTTTCAGTTTGTTGACGATTTCAACGTTATGCGTGGTAAGAAGTACCGTCGTACCATAGCGATTGATCTTTTCGAGCAGACGCACGATATCCCAGCTATGCTTCGGGTCAAGGTTACCGGTCGGCTCGTCGGCTATAAGGATTTTCGGCTGGCGCACGACGGCACGAGCGATCGCCACACGCTGCCGCTCACCACCGGAAAGCTGGTGCGGGAAGTTCTTTTCCTTGCCAGTCAGACCAACGAGATCGATCACCTTTGGCACCGTGCTGTTAATCTCGCGGTTCGTCATACCCGCGATCTCAAGCGCGAAAGCGATGTTCTCGAATACGGTACGCTGCGGGAGTAACTTGAAATCTTGAAAAACAACCCCGATCTTGCGCCTAAGCAGCGGAATGTGATTATCGCGAAGCGTATCATAATCGATACCACCAACCACGATTTTACCGCTCGTCGGCTTCTCTTCACGCGTCAAAAGTTTTAACAGCGTCGACTTACCAGCGCCACTCGTACCGACAAGTATGACGAACTCGTTCGGGTCAATATGCAGACTGACGCGATTTATCGCTGGTTTGCCGTCACCACGCGGATACGTTTTGGTTACCCTATCAAGTAGAATCATTCTTAGTATGATTATATACCAGAAGCTTTGGCGTTAACAGCCTATGCTATTATGTTTAGGCATATGAAAATACTCTCGCTCAATGCCCTGGACGGTAAACTAAGGGGTACGTTACAGACTTTTTTGGAATCTCAGCTCGACAGTACTGATATTTTCTGCTTTCAGGAGACCCTCGGTACTACTATTGAATCGTTATTTGCCGAACTGTTTCCAAGCGAGCTATACACGACTGTCTGGGTGGAAAAAATCATCGATGGAGATAGCCAATACAACCTTTGTACCGTTGTGAAAAAACCGCTCCGAGTTTCTCACAGCCAGACACTACTCGCTCTTGACGACAAGGGTACCGGCCAAGCCCTAGCCTCTACGATTGTTTCGCCAGATGACCGCGCTCTTACCGTCGTCAATGTTCACGGCGCTCCGTTCCCGGGCGACAAACTGGATACCGAAGGAAGACTGAGCCAATCAGACACCATCATAGATTGGCTCGATAAGAATAACACCTTTCCTGTTGTCATATGTGGTGACTTCAACTTGCTGCCGGAGACACAAGCCGTTAAAAAGTTCGCGCTGGCTGGCTACCAAGATCTAATCGCGGACTATAAAATCCCTACCACTAGAAACGAACTCGCCTGGAAAAACTGGCCAGATAATATACAGCTTTTTGCGGATTATACCTTCGTCTCCCCCGGACTCAACGTGACTGATTTTTCAGTGCCAAATACAGAAGTATCCGACCATTTGCCGATGATTACCGTGATAGACTTTTAGTTTTTTGCGCGTCGTACCTACCGAAAACCGTCCGCAAAATGTCAATCATGATAAAGCTGATGATCATCAACAGGAACCATGAGCCCCACTTCTCTATCCCCACAAGCTGCCACTCGGCGGCTTGCGAGGGATACAGCCAGACATCCGTGAAGGTGGCTATGTTTTCAGCGAACCAGATTACGAATGCGATCAGCGCGAAGCCAATAATAAGTGGCATCGTGTACTCGCGGACATGCAAACGAAAATACACCTTTGTCTTGCCATAAAGCACTATCACCATGATAAAGAGTAGGTAGCGGATATCGTACGTGTAGTGATGAGTGAAAAAGTTAATGTAAATAAGCAGTGCCAGCACTACGGTAGCGAAGCGGTTCGGGTAGCTACTAAATCTCAGTTGCAGCACCCGCCAGGCGCGTGTAATGTAACTACCTACCGCCGCGTACATGAAGCCGGAAAAAAGCGGCACTGTCAGCAACCGTATCGTTGCTGCGTCAGGGTATATCCACGAGCCTACCGCGCTTGAGGTCTTGAAGAGTTCCATGCCTAGACCCACCAGGTGGAACAGCACGATAGCCACAACTTCACGCGGTCGTTCGAGGCGAAAGACAAGCATACCGATCTGCACGAGCACTGCCCACAAAAATAGCCAATCATAGCGTGCCAGCCATGGCAAATCAACATAGTGCGTAAAAATAATCGCAAAGAGTAACAACCCGCCAAACAATGCCGCCCAGGCTTGCTTGATCAAGAACACCCAGACCACCCCGCCAGGTACGTTATATATCCGTTGTAGAATCTGCCGTTCTTTCGTGGCCATAACTATAAAAATACCACAAAAGCCGTCTTATTACTGCTACCTATACACACCGGCCTATCTAAGGATTTGCTTGTAAGTACGCATCAATGAACCCGTCGATTTTGCCGTCCAGTACACTTGACGGGTCTTTTTCCTCGTATTTCGTACGCGTGTCTTTGACCAGTGAGTACGGATGCAGGACGTAGTTACGAATCTGACTTCCCCAGTTGGCAGATTCTCCTGCTCTAAGTTCGCCAATGCTTTCCGCGTGCTGCTCAAGCCGCAGCTGTGCCAACTTCGAGCGAAGAATCTTCATGGCGGTTTCCTTGTTCTGTAGCTGCGAACGTTCATTTTGGATGGCCACCACGATGCCAGTTGGAATGTGTGTTATGCGCACAGCGCTGTCGGTCGTGTTGACACTCTGCCCACCATGACCGCCCGCTCTGTAGACATCAATTTTCAGATCCTTGTCTTCAACCTCGACTTCTTCCGGCGTATCAATCTGGGGCAATATCTCGACAAGTGCGAAGCTGGTTTGGCGCAGATTATCAGAATTAAATGGGCTGAGACGCACCAGACGGTGCACGCCGTGCTCGCCCCGTAGCTTCCCGTAGGCGTACGTGCCACTTATCTCTATGACGCTGCTTTTTATACCAGCCTCGTCACCTGTCGATCGCTCCACAATACGCGCTTCCATACCGGATTTTTCTGCGAAGCGTAGGTACATCCGCTCAAGCATTTCAGTGAAATCCTGAGCATCAGTACCGCCCACCCCGGCGCTAAGCCGAAGAATCACATCATGGTCGTCGTACTCGCCGCCAAATAGCAGATCCTTGCTTAGTTCATCATAGCGCTGCTCAAGTAGAGCCGCCTGCTCTTCGGTCTCCGGCAGTAGTGAATCGTCGCCAAGTGCCGCCAGTTCCCTAAGCTCATCAACCTCAGTGCATAGCGATTGCCATGGTTCGATTTGACCGCGCAGGGCGGCGGACTGCTTGCTGAGCGCCCCAGCCCGCTCCGGTTCGTTCCAGACACTGCTGTCGGCAAGTTGCGTATCAATACTGGCAAGTTCGTCTTTTTTCGCATCAAGCTGCAACCGGTCCCATGCTTCAAGGGTGTCTTGCTTCAGTTTTTCAAGTCGTTTCAGTAGGGGCTGCATCCCTTTATTGTAGCAGTTTTCTAGTAATATTGACGTACGCTCTCATATATTATATTCTAACGATAGCTTTCCGAGGGTCCGGAAGGTGGTACCGACTACATCAAGAAGAGGTGCACCATGCCCGATACGATGACGATCGGTCTCTGGCTATTCTATCTGGGAGCCGGCGTCGCATACATCGGAACTGCACGGCTGCCTTGGATGGCTAAGAGCCTAAAGGCGACGCTATGGACACTGGTACTCACCGCTGCCAGCGGCTGGGCAGCCATGTTCGCCGCCGCCATCTTCACCGGCTACGGCCAGACATGGCTCGACATGCCGGCAGCATACCTCACGGGAGGGCTGACGGTACTGGCAGGGCTCGCGTCCACCATCAACGGACCAGAAGAAGAGGAGGAGCAATAACGCCGCCGAAAATAGCCGCTGAAGAGTGCGTAGTAGCTCTCTTCAGCCGGGCTGCTTTCGGCGGCTATTTTCGTTTTCTAAGCCAGCGACTCGACTGCCGCGATAAACTGCTCGCCGCGATCAGCGTAACTTGTATATTGGTCAAAGCTCGCACTTGCAGGGCTTAAAATAACGAAACTGTCCCTCTCCATATGGTCCTGGGCTATCTCGCTAGCTCGCGCCACTACTTCTTCCATGTTACCCTCCACTCTCTCGCAGGTAACGCCGAATTCTAGGCAAAGATCCCTTATCTTGATTCCGGTTTTTCCAATAGCAATAACCTCTGTATTTGTCTCTTTGCATACCCGAATAATCTCTTCGTACTCTGCGCCCTTATCCGAACCTCCTAGAATAATGATTTTCGGCGCGTCAAAAGCACGCAGCGCGGCAATAGCGCTGCCTGGCGTCGTCGCGATGCTGTCGTCGAAGTATCTCACTCCATTCACTTCCCGCACAAACTTCAGGCGATGCGGCAGACCATCAAAACTTCGTAGCCCTTCGGCGATCACACCTCCATCCTGCACCCAGGGCCAGACAGCGGTGATGGCAGCGCAGGCGTTCTCTTTGTTATGTTCACCGGGAATTTGCAGCTCATCATCAGCACAAAGTTCGGTGTCGCCGTAGTAGAAGTAACTGCCCTGCATATGCGCAGTTCTCTCCGATGCGTACGGCAAGCGCTGTCCGACCGATTTCTTAGCAACCTCGGTAGAAGCCTCGTTACTTTCGTTGAACACGACCCGATCGGTCGTGATTTGATATTCGGCAATACGCGCTTTTGCCGCGATGTACTCTTCGTAGCTTTCGTGCACATCGAGATGATCCGGCTCTATACCGAGCACCACCGCGACCTGTGGCGACCTCTCAAGGTCCCATAATTGAAAACTGGATAGCTCGAACACCACGATATCATCAGGCCGAATGGCGCCAAGCTCTTCGAGCGCCGGCACACCGATATTTCCAACCAAATGGACAGTCTTCTCGGCCGCTCGCAGAATCGAAACGATCAAGCTGCTGGTCGTTCCCTTACCTTTCGTGCCCGTCACCCCGATTATCGGTGCTGGACATTTTTCAAAGAATTCTCTCGTCGCACTCCAAACTTTATCACCGTAAGGTAGTTTCTTCGGTGCGATACCAGGACTACGAACAATGAGGTCAAAGCCGTCCAACCTGTTGAATGAGCCAGGGCCTAAAATTGTTTTGATGCCATCAGGTAACTCCGCGCCATCACGTTCATCCACGACGGTCACTTCGTCGCCGCGATCCTTGTAGTACTCATAGCTCGCGCGACCTTCCACGCCATATCCAGCAATTGCAACTTTCATATCTTACAGTATAGCGTGTATTGAGGGTAATATACTACGTTCAATCAAAGAGGGCTGCGAGTTTATCGTGCAGCGCGATCAACTCTTCACGCTCACCGCTACTGACCCCAGCCAGCACCCAGGTATTACTCGCGATAAATTCTTTCGCGGTATCGATGATACATTCGCGAGAGGTCTTTCGAATCGCATCCGGTACCTTGTTATAGTCTTTCACCTCACCATCCAAGAAGTAACGGCCGGTATAAAAATTACTGATTTGCGCCACCGTCTGCGCGCCCATCTGGTAACGGCCAAGTGCGTACGATTTGGCGCTATCGAGCTCGGCATTGGTAATGTTACCATCAAGCACCGAACGGACTTCGCGTACGATAATATCAAACAACTCAGGCGCGGTATCAAGATTCACCTGCCCGCCAAAGTCCCAGCTACTGTCATAGTAGCCGACAGATGTGTCAGAAAACATACCGTACGCCAGACCGCGCCGCCGCGCCGCGCCGTAGATACGTGAGTGCATCGTGCCGGTCAGGATGTGGTCGAGAACTTCCATGGCGCCCGATTCCTCATCGCTCAGATTCCTCGGCATGATCACCGACCATCCAAAGGTCAGATTCGAAGCTTCTTTACGGCGAATCAGCGTCGGCGTCGATTTCTGCTGCTCATCTCGCGGCGCGGGCAAAAGCTCGCCTTTTGGTAGATCCCACTTTTCCATGTCGCGGACGATTTGTGCCTTGCGACCATGTAGCTTACCGGCGATGACGAAACGCATATTACTCATGGTATGCGTACGCTTGTGGTGCTCGCGCACGTCCTCAAGCGTGACATGTTGAATCGTTTGTAGGCGCTGCCAAAATGTATACACATCCTCACCTAGATTCTGCTGAATTTTCGGCCAAAGCACACGGTTATGATTGTTGAGGTAGCCGGTCAATTCACTCTTTACGTTGCCCTTTTCGGCCTCGAGTTCCTCGGAATTAAAGTGCGGCTGGCAAATCGCTACCCGTTGAAGATCAAAAATCCTTTCCCACTCAAAGTCGGCACAGTCGGCAACATACACCATCGACGTGTCGCTCGTGTACGCGTTATGATACGCGCCGTTTTTCGTGAACTCGGCCTCGTATTCGTGCTCGTTTTTGAACTGTGCATTGGCACCAAAGGCCATATGTTCCATGATATGAGCCGTCTCATAGACTTCTTTGTCCCTGACGTATCGATTCCCAGCCCGGAATTGGAACTGAAAGCTCATCACCGTCGCACCGGGGATATCGATCAAGAGCCCTCGGGCGCCGTTTTTTAGTCTGACTTCAGTGGCAGTATGCTGCATGTGTTTCCTCTTGCTACTGCCAATTATTTACGGTTTTTCTTACGGTTCTGTCGAGCCGTCTTCTTTTTCTTGCGCTCGATATTCTTTTGACGAGCAGATTCGCTGGCACTCTTCGCCTTTTTCACCTTGAAATC
>CBFGYC010000031.1:0-8093 GCA_965652985.1 uncultured bacterium
CTCAGCGAGGGCGGGTTATCGATAATGACGTAGTCATAGCCGGGCGTATTGTCGATGGCGTTTTTGAGGCGGCTGAAGCGGCGGTTCGCCTGCGCCAACTCGACCTCAGTGTTTGCGAGATACGAAGTCGTCGGAGCAACGAACAAGTTCTTGTGTTTCGTTGGGATAATAATATCGGCGAGGCTCATCGTTTCAAGAATCACTTCGCTCATCGTACCGGTAAGCTCCTGCTTGTCGATACCAAGTCCGCTCGTGGCATTGCCTTGTGGGTCAAAATCAACGAGCAACGTGCGATTACCTTTCTTTGACAGATAATAGGCGATATTTACCGCACTCGTTGTTTTGCCCACGCCACCCTTTTGGTTTGTCACTGAGATAACTGTGGTCACGTGTTTGCTTTTCCTCTTATGCTACTTATTGTAGCATAAGAGTCGGCAGGAGGGGCACGCCCCTCCGCGTCGTATTCGAAATAAATTCGAATACTTGCCCCTCACGTTCCGCGAGCCCGGAAGTCAGTCAAATGAGCACAGCTCATTTGTGACGTTCCCTTGCGAATTGCCACTGGCAATTCTCACCCCTAAAGCTCACTCTTACGAGCTCGTGCTCCACAAAAAATCCCCGGGCTTAGCCGGGGAAACTTTTTATTTGATTGAAGTAATCTCGATGCGTGAGTACTTCTGGCGGTGGCCCATTTCCTTATGGACACGTTTCTTGGCCTTGTAGCGGATAGCGCGAACTTTCTCGCCTTTTACTAGCTCATCAACTACCTTCGCGCTCACCGTTACGCCCTTTACAAGAGGCGTGCCGACGGTGGTTTTGTCACCGTCAATCGTGAGCAGTGCGTCGAGTTTGAGCTCTTTCGTTCCTTCCGGGAGGAGGTCCACCAGGAGGGTCTCTTTTTCGGCGACAATAAATTGTTTTCCGCCGATCTTAACGACTGCTTTTGTCATGTAATTCCTTATAAATTAGTATAGTTCAATAACCAATTGTAACAGATGTAGGACACTAATACAAGCAGGAGAGCCACCCTCACTATTTACCACCAGTCTTCGCCCACCCTCTTCACAGCCGCGCTATCTCTTCTAGCCTAGAAGACGCGAAGGTGAATTGTTTGTCGCTTAGCAGTTTATAATCAATGGCCAGACGTATAAAAATACGCTGTATTTCGTATTCAGTTATGGCCTCCCCTATGAAGTTTCGCTTATCAGTAGCATAATTTGCCCGGATTATCAGCTGCAAGAGACGTAAGCCGCTAGCTTGCAGGTCGTTGCCTAGAGAGTATTTATGCACGCGGGTAAAACGCTCTACGGTAGGTCGCAGCCAAAACAAGTATTCGTAGGCCTTACGAAAAACAATCAGCCGCTCTATAGTAGCCTCTCTGCGACAGCTGTAATAAATACAAGGGAACCGCACGCTACCGGTAAACTTAACGACCTTAGTTTTTACGGGGTGCAACTCCAACGCCAGGTTATCGGACGCAAAGGCTAGCAGGTCGTGCTTGACTTTGTGCAAATGGCGCTTAGAGGAATGAATGATCAAGAAATCATCCATATAGCGCAAATAGTACCGTTCACGCAAGGCGTGCTTCACAAACTGATCTACTTCGTTCAGGTAAATATTCGCGAACAATTGCGATGTCAGACTACCGATAGGTAAGCCTACCGGGCGCGGCTCATCGAGAGAGAGATTGCCGCCTGCGGCGATAGGTGCACTGTGATACGAGCCTAGCATAATAGCTATTACTTCGAGTAACCGCTTGTCAACGACGCGTCGCTCCAGCAGCCGCAGCATAATCTTGTGGTCAACACTGGCAAAAAACTTGCGAATGTCCCCGCGCAGTACATGCACCGGCTGGCCATCGGCCGCATATACGGCAGAGCGCAGGAAATGCTGCAGCCGCAGTACTGCCTTATGCGTTCCCTTTCCCGTACGGCAAGCATAGGAGTCGTATATTAGGAGTCGTATATAAAGCCGCGTCGAACAGCGGCTCAATCGCATGCACCACGGCGTGATGCACAATACGGTCGGTAAACGGCGAGGCCGCCACATCGCGAAACTTAGGCTCGCGCACCGTAAACGTGCGGTAACTACCGTGTTTATAGCGCCCAGACTCTAGGTTGGCCTTCAGTCGCCACAATATTTTTTCAGCATGGTAATCGTGCTGCAACACTTCCCTACGGTCGTGCTTGCCGCGCGCGGCTGCACGGTAGGCCTGGTACAGGCTGCCAAAATCAGTGACTTGGTTGAATAAAGCCATGGTTGGTATACCTCTTTGTTTTTATGTTACGACCTGTGGAAAAATATTCGGGGGTGCGGCCTCCGGCCGCGCTAGATTGCAGATGACAGAATCTACCTGGTAACCCGAAACCCGATGGCCGCGCTCGCGCTCGTCGGGCTGTGGTTCAGGTACAGCGCAAACACGCCCGCGAACGACGTGTGGTACCAAGCGCCGCCGCGCACGAAGGCGTGCTTGGTGCCAGAAGCTTCGCCTACGTCTGTATTCAAACGACCCAGCCCTTGACTTCCGCCCCAATCATCGCGGGGTGGCTGCAAGTAGGCTAGCCCAGTGTAGCTGGTAATGTTAGGGTAGTCGAGCCACTCGCCAGCGGCATCGGGCAAGCTATCATCGCGCGGCATGTCGTTGGTACTCACCAAGGCATCTGTCCACTCCCACACGTTGCCGCTAAAGTCCCATATAGTGTTGCCATTGCTGAGGGCAAGCCTGGCTTTACTGTCCCTGCCGTCGCCGTATTCCGGGTCGCTGCCGTTGTAGCCGCAGGCGTCGTCGTTGCCGACATTGCCGCGAAACAGACAGCCAGAGCCAACGCTGCCGCCAGACCAGTTGCTGTCTTCCCAGAATATATTGGTAGCTATGGTCATCCATTCGGGTTCGGTTATCAGGTGGCAACCGTCGCAGGCAAGCCGGGCTGCCGCCAGCGAATCACGCTGGTTTATTATCACCCAGGGAGCGCCCTCTGCCGCACTAACAGGCACTCCGTTGCCGTCGTTTTTGGCTTCGTACTGCATCACGCAGAACCCAGGCAACGTACCATACTTGCTCGAGCCAGGCACCCACACATAGCCAGGCAGGTCGCTGCAGTTCGGATTGAAGTCTTCACCGGGGTCGCCCTTGTCGCCTTTGTCGCCTTTTGGTCCAGTTAGCCCCATGGCTCCAGCTATACCTCTGTCGCCCTTTTCTCCCCTGTCGCCTTTGTCGCCCTTTTCTCCGGCGGCGAGCTGTAGGGCGGCCAGTTGCGCCTTGAGTTCGGCCAGCTGGGCGGTGAGGTCATCAATCTGGGCTTCGAGCCGGTTGTATTCGTCACTGCCTTCGGGAACCGCCGCTAGCTGCAGCTGCAAGCCGGCCAGTTGGTTTTCCAGGTCGGTCACCTGCGCCGAGGTTTGTTCAATCGCTTGGGCGTTTGCGGCACCGTCATCTCGGGTAGTAAACCAAACACCAGCTCCGAGAAGGAGTACCAAAACGACAGCAGATACTATCCAGATAGTCGCAGCACCGCGTTCACGGCGATTGCCGCTACCCGCTGATGTTGGTGGAGTCTGGGGTAGTTGTTCGAATTTTCGAATCATATTTTTCATAACATTTTTTAGACTCTGTATACGTGTTAGTCCTAATGTGTATCTGGTATCTTGTAAAAAAGGTACTGCTTAAAGGGTAGCACTGGAAGATAACGGCGTCAAATACCATACCCGTACTCACCCTACCCCGCACCCTCCACCTCAGGAGTGTCATTTATAACGAATGGCGTACCGTTGTCGCTCATGTGCATTTTATTGCCTGCGGCGGGCGTACCTGAGCTTTCGGGTGTAGGGTACTCAGAGGTCGGTACAGCGATTTCATAGTTGTTCGGTTGCCGGTTACTATCAGACGTGCTGATTTCACCATTCGTGCCGTCTCCCGAGGACACTATAGCAGTGCCCAAAACAAATAAACCGAGTGCAGTGGCGGCCAATCTTTCGTCAAACCCGTTATTGCCTGCTTCGTATTCGGCACGGCGGGTCAATCTGTTCATATTACTCCTTTCCAACCTCGCTGACTAGCAACGTTCTATCCAAGCTCAGGCTAGTCACCGAGTTCAGCAATTCGATTATTCGCGCGCAACCAGCCGGCCGGACTGCCGCATTCCATATACTGTCCTGCAACAGTACCGACAACGATTTTTTTGCCGCCGGAGACATATGCGTTTATGGCATCGGTGACTTCAAACTCACCCCGCTTTGGGTTAGCGGGAAGCGTACGAGCAAATTCAAAAATTGCTTTGTCAAAAATATAAAAACTAGCATTTTGCAGGTCGGTTGGCGCCCCGCCTGGGCCAGGCTTTTCGACAATCCGCACAAAGTTACCGTCTCTGTCTTTTTCAATGCTGCTATCTATGTTGTCGATCGGCATCTTAACGCCGTACAGGCCGGCCGACAGGCCTTTACTCTCAACTAGCTCGATAAGATCCGCCGCGTTTGAACCTCCGTCGTCGCGAAGAAAAAACTGATCGCCCATGATGACAACCGCGGATTCATCGTCGGCGATAAACTCGCTACACAGTCCAACCGGAATACTCGTGCCATACCCGCCAGTGCTTGGCTGGGTGACAAAGTGGATATTCACGCCGGAAAGCGGCGCGACGAGTGGCAGCTTATCCTCTTTTCCTGCACGCTTCAGATAGTCATTGAGCGGGATATTGCTCCGGTAGTAGCTTTGCAGTTGACTGCTCTGCTCGCCCACCACGAAATAGATGTCCTTGATGCCCGCTTTTATGACGTCCTGCACGACATAGTCTATCACCGGTCTTGTGCCGACCGGCAACATGCATTTTTCAATCGATTTGGTGATGGGTAGCATGCGCGTACCCCATCCTGCTACTGGAATAATTGCTTTCGTTATCATTTCAAATTTGTCCTCCGCTGTATAGTAGCACCGTAGCGAGTATCAGTGCAAACATAAGGCTCATCTTAATCGCACCATGATTATGGCGGTGCCTAGGGTGGTTAACAGATACGGGGATGTAATCGCGGTATAAGTGCGCCGCGAACGCTACGACCATCACGAGAGTAAGCAAGACTATCGAACCGAGCGCCGCTGGCGTCATTGCCTGCATGCCGACGCCAATCCTCGACAACAAGCCAAGTGAACTCCCCTGAGCTCCAGCTACAAGCGTGCCTGGAGTCACGGCTCCCGTACCAATGGGCCGGCCGTAGAGCGCCACTACTATGGTCGTCGCTTCACCCTTCAGCTCCCCACTCACGACAGCAAAGCCGACTTCGGTGTAATCAGGCTCGAGAATATTTTTGCGGTGATCGGGCGAATCCATCCAGGCCGTCGTCACAGCCTCGGCAGTATAAAAATTCTTGGCAAGGTTCTCCCCGGCCTTCGTATACCCATACTCAGCCTCGATCAGCCAGTGCCATGGCTCGGTACCATCGGGAGCATTATGGCCCCAGTATTGTTTGTCGAACATGTTCTCTGCCTTGAGCTGTGCAGCCTCATTCAGCTTTTCGCTAAGGTGTAAATCTGTAAGATTCCCCTCTTGCCTCGCCTTATTGGCCTCACTCAAAAGCGCTTCTCTTGATACATTGGCTTTTTCGCCAAGCACCGAACCAGTCTGGCTCATGTTGTAAAATAGCTGCATACCGACAACCAAGAAAAGCACCACAAGTAGCCCGTAGCGACGAATGAAGTGCGGTTGGTAATCATTACCGTGGTGTGGCACAAAAGCCAGTAAGAAGTGCTTCTGCACTTTGTTCTTACCTGGTTGCTGTTTGTTTTGGTCGTTCACCCTGCTCTCATTGTACCCGAGAACACCAAAAAAGCGAGAGCACTATACTCCAGCTCCCTTCCTAACTTATCAAGATTACGACGATTTATGACCAAAAACGCGGCTATATACCATCCATGAGACAATACCAACTATTATCACGACTGGCACCGCGTAAAGCCAACGTGAGCCTACGTTATCAGAGGCATCTTCTTCCCCCCTGTCAACGGTAGACTGCTCAGTATCAGCACTATCCGTACCCTCCAAGTCTCTCTCGTCAACTGCATCTTCAGTTCTGTCTTGCCGCACGTCGAAACCTAAGCTTGGGCCAGAGTCCTTTCCTGCATCCAGGTGCCTGTTAATTGCAACTCCTGCGCCGTTCGACTCCTGTCTGTTACCAGCCAGGTCTATAGCAACAACATAAAGATTATAGTTTCCATCAGCCAGGCCGCTAGTATCAATTCGTCCTAACCGGTCACTCGTCGGGATACTACTCAGCAAGACTACTCCCGAACCAAAGGCAGCACCCATTCCGCCTACAAGGCTGGCGCCACAATGAGCCCCATCTACTTGATTGCCATATTGATCTTTGAGCACGCAGTAGTAATGGTCAAGATTCGCATCAGAAACAAATCCATATATTTCTAGAGAGTTGTCGGTCGCCGCCACAAGGTCCTCGTTCAGCATCACGGTTGGATCAGTCTTATCGTATACTACGGTAACCTGGCTGCAGTCTGATTCATTACCATTTTCATCGACTGCCTTAACGCAAAAACGATAGACGCCTTCTCCCTCGGACAAAGCTGTTGGCTGACCGCTTAGTTTATGTTGGCTACCATCTGCATTGATTTGGTAGTAATTGTAGCTAGCTGCACCACCCGACGTTACCGGGTCCCAAACGATTGTGCCGTTTTGCTTATTTGTGTAACCTACAGTAGCCGGTACCTCACCACCAGCTACCCACTGAGGGCTGGCCGGCTTTTTGACTGCGTACGAAAGGCTGGCCGGGTCTGACCAATCCGACCATTGGTCGCTGTTGTCTTGAACCTGCAGCTTAAAGTCATACTCACCTTGACCATGCGGACCGATCAAAGCGTCTACCGGAATAGTGAAAAAATCGACAGATATATCAGTGCCTGTTTCATATGGAGTTTCAGCTCTGGCGTAGATACCAGACTGATGCCAATCGTCGTCTGCGTCACCAGGGTAGCGGGTAGCAAAACGAAGTGCTTTTAAATCAGACATACCGTAATCGGACGCGCCATCCACACCCCAGACTATCCGCGTCTTGTTCGGGTCCTCACCGTTATCATGCACCAAACCGCCCTTCTCTATAGTTATCACGCTCCGATCAGCGCTATTCTGAGTGAAGCCCTCTATAGCTGGCTTGGTTAGATTTAATTTGTCGCAGCTACCATCGACCGAACCTCTCGTGCCGTCCCCGTATGGCTGACACAACCATGGCTGGTACTCTGCCGCCACATGCAGGCTAACTAACGTACCTGTACCACTCGGATTGTCGTCTGCTAACGGGCCAGACTCCGTGCCCCACCAGTTATCCCTGGAATCAAGTACCCCTTCGTAGGCACTGCCGTACGCATAGCTGTTGATATATATACCGTAGTTAGAATTCGTTAGATTATTTCTATTGATCGCAATATTCTTGTTTATACTACGACCGCTATTAGCTCGGTTGACACTCAGAACCGAAAAAGCATTATGGATATGATTATGTTCAATATCAACGCCGTCCACTGCTCCGTCAATAAAGAACACTCTCCCCGCGGCATCGCTTATAGTATTGCCTGCTATTCTTGTTTGATCCGTGAAAGCAAGACTTATAAAGGTAGCCGAGTCCAAACTCACATTATCTAACACTTCTAAATTACCTGATTGCCTGAGCCCAGTAATCGTGTCGCCAATAAACGCTATATCGGTATCATTCTTAGAAAAATAATTATCAGAAATAGTTACATCATGATACTCGCCATTAAACTTAATAGCTTCATACTGGTTGCCGCCCGCCCGTACGTCTCGAACGATTCGGTTATTGACAACGTTCACATTTGTCATCTTTGTGGTGGCTGTAGTGTTGGCCCTGATAGCATTAGTCGAGTAGCTTGTGCCACCGTCGTTCTTTATGTCAAAACCATCGATGGTTATGTCCTGCAAGTCTTCGCTGCCATTTGTAATTAACCAGTTGCCATATACCACTGATTCTTCACCGCGCTCACCGTTTCCGGCTACGCCAGCATTGGCGCCCTTAATAGTTATCGGCTTATCGATTGCAATGGATGCTTTTTCTTGGTTGTACTCGCCAGCCGCAAC
>CBFGYC010000032.1:0-7902 GCA_965652985.1 uncultured bacterium
CCCTCTTGAATAACTACCTGACATCTGGTAAAATAGTGGGCGAGTATCGTTCATATTCATAAAGTTCTTTGAAACCTAAAAGGAGAGAGAAATTAACCAATCAATTCGTATCAATGAATCCATTCGCGCCAAAGAACTCCGAGTCATCGGTGCGGACGGTCAGCAATTAGGCATCCTCACGAGGGCAGAAGCTCTGAAGGTAGCCGAAGATGCGGAAATGGATTTGGTTGAGATTTCACCAGGGGCGAACCCCCCTGTTGCGAAAGTCATCGACTGGGGTAAATACCAGTACCAAAAGATGAAAGAGCAACAAAAGAACCGTAAAAGCAGCAAAGCGAGTGAGCTGAAGCAGATGCGGTTCGGTCTAAAGATCGGTTCAGGCGACCTCGAAGTAAAGCTTCGAAAAGTCCGGAGCTTTCTCGCCGACGGTCATAAGGTCCGACTACAGATTTTTTATCGAGGTCGCGAAATGGCTCACAAAGAACTCGGATATGAACTGATGGATAAAATCGTGAATGAGTTGCAGAACGAAGCAACTGTGGAGCAACAGCCCCAGATGCTTGGCCGCAACCTGAGCGCAACAGTAAGGAGTAAATAAAGTGCCAAAATTAAAGACCCACAAGGGTACCGCCAAGCGGATTAAGCTTACCAAAACCGGTAAATTGCTCCGTCGTCGCGCATTCGGCAATCACTTGCTTTCTAAAAAGAGTAAGAGTCGCAAGCGCGTCATCAAGACCGAAGCACAAGTTACAGGTAAACTAGCCAAGAATATTAAGCGAGCCATAGGAGCATAGTTATGAGAGCAAGACAAACCACCCCGGCCCGAGCCCGCCACAAGAAGGTCCTCAAGCAAGCCAAGGGTATGCAACACGCCCGCACTAGCTCGTTCCGCCTAGCGAAACAAGCTGTCATCAAGGCTCTTCAGTATTCTTATCGTGACCGCCGCAATAGAAAACGCGACCTCCGTTCGCTTTGGATTACGCGTATCAATGCGGCCGCTCGCGAAAATGGCACTACATACGGCCAACTGATCGCAGGCCTCAAGGCCGCGAATGTCGAGCTCGACCGTAAAGTACTCGCCGAACTCGCCGTCAGTGAACCAAAAGCATTTAGCACAGTCGCTAAACTCGTGCATAAGGCCTAGTTTTCTATACACCATTTAAAAAACCACGGAACTTCCGTGGTTTTTTAAATGGCAGCTCGTCGATAAGCCGGGTTCTGTCGTGAACGATCATCTATCTAGTCCTACGATTGCTCATAGGATCAAGCGGGTTAAACGACCTACGGACGGACCGTCTCTTAATGTAGATCTCCTTGCAGCTGACAGGGTTTACCTCCTCCGCGCGTCACCACGCGTTGCTACGAGCTCTTACCTCGCTCCTTTCACCCTTACCTCCGAAGAGGCGGTTTCGTTTCTGTGGCACTTTCCCTAGGGTCACCCCCGGTCGCCGTTAGCGACTGTCATGTCCTATGCTGCCCGGACTTTCCTCCTCGTAAAGTTACAAGGCGATCGTTTAACGAGCTACCTACACCCAAGTATACTATATGTTTACACTTTCCTTATTGGCCCTGGCATCAAGTATCTTGTTCACCGTACCGTCAGCCTGCTGATTAAGCTCCCTCTTGACGTGCCGAAACGTCACCTTATCAAATTGACCTATTAGTTCTTTGATGCGCTCATGGATTGGCCAAAGCTCTCTATTCCTGATGACATATTGACCATTAAGCTGATTCACCACCAACATACTATCTATATAGAAATCCACTGACTTTGCGCCTAACTCTTTCGCTTTCTCGAGGCCAAGTCGGACGCCGTGATACTCCGCCTGGTTATTTGTAGTGACACCAAGGTATGCTCCTCCTTCATGAGTAAGCCTGCCTTGGGTATCCTTAATGACGTAACCAGCAGCCGAAGGACCTGGATTGCCGCGAGACCCTCCATCGGAGTAAATGACGATATCTCCTTCTTTTCGGCCAGAGTAACTGACATCATTTTGAATCTTAGCACCGTCACTGACTATTGTGACCCCTGGCTTCTGTTCGTGCATTGTAAGCACGAGGTACGAAAGGTCCGTCATGGCGTCCTGCTGCACATCAGAGAGTTTCTTCCAGGCATACTTACTGTAACTAGGGGCGAGCTGTATGTCGCTCCTACCTCCCGATATACTCACCACATAGACGATCACCGTGCGCTGCGTACCACGCTTGTCTTGGTCGATGTAGGTAAAAACATCCGATAAATAAGATGTGTTTACATCCACCCCCAAACTCCGCTTGATCGAACGGTCGACCGCTTGTTCGGGCTGTTCATTATCCTGAATCTCGGCCCCTGGCAACTCGAATTTTCCAGGCGAGCCCTCTAGGGCACTTGCCTGCTTCAGCAAAAGTACTTTTCCATCTTTTTTTACTACTGATTGAACTTCTACTCTTTGACTCATGTTTGTTTTCTCTGGTTATTTGTATATGTTATCAACAATATTTCCCTGGTCGGGATTACCGGATTTGAACCGATGACCTCACGCCCCCCAGGCGTGCGCGCTACCTGGCTGCGCCAAACCCCGCTATTTCGACACACATAAAGCCCTAGGTACTGGTTCAGTGCTGATTATCCCCGCATGAAGCAAGGTGGGTGCTCGCAAAACGTAACCACGGTCACGAATCATGTAAAGCTCCCTAAATCTATATGATATTCAGGAAAATCATATACACCGATCCAGCCCTTCGGGCTACTTCTAGTATACCACGCAGAAGTGTCGAAGGCGCTGCTAGACCAGTCCGTAGATCCAGCTGAATACATTCATGAAGAAATCAATAGCAGTCGACATGTAGGCAAATATAAGATTGTTCGCCAAGATAATAAGTGCAAAAACGAAAAGTATGCCGTAATTCTCAATTGCCTCCATACCACGTCTGACAAAGTCGGGAGCAAGCGCATATACGACCCGTGAACCGTCCAGCGGTGGTATCGGCAACATATTAAAAGCGAAAAAGCCTAGGTTAACCTTTATAAATAACTCTGCTATAAGAGGCGCGATCCCCGAGCCAACGCTCTGATTGATAAGTACCATTGCCCCGTAGCCAGCAAAGGCGAGTATAAGGTTGGTCAACGGGCCGGCCAAAGCGACCAAGGCAGCTCCGAACTCCTCATATTTGACGCGTGCCGGATTAAAGGGCACCGGCCTGGCGCCACCAAATATCGGTCCTCCTGACAACGCAAGGAGAACTGGTAGCAGGATTGTCAGGATCGGGTCAATATGCTTGATTGGATTCAACGTCAGTCTTCCCTGTAATTTTGCCGTATCATCGCCTAAGTAGTACGCCATAAAGCCGTGCATCGCTTCATGGAGTGTCATCGACACCAAAATAACGCCAAGCACAATCGAAAATAGTATGATTTCTGGGCCCATGCCCCTATTATACAGATAAGCGACCACCTCCTCCACCTTGACTTACCCCTTTATACTATGTATACTGGTACAGATTATTAAACAAAGTGGAATAACTATCATGGCAGCTCGATGCGAACTCACCGGTAAAGGAAAGCAATTTGGCAATAATGTCAGTTTCTCGTTGCGCCGAACTAATCGCGTCTTCAAACCAAATCTACAAAAGAAGACGTTCACTATAGACGGCCAAAAAGTCACAATGACATTGAGCACTACTGCGATTAGGACCTTGAAGAAAAAAGGTATCCTTACTCCCGCTAAATAAATCTTCCCTGTATAAATAAAAAGGCCTACTTCATGGTAGGTCTTTTTATTTATACTACACCGAACGAACTTATGATCGTTTAATCTCGATTATCGTCATGACTGCTGGAAGAGAAGCAGAAGATTTTAGTTTATATTTATCAACTGATTCAAGTGGCGCCCCGAGTTCACCAACGAATGTATCCAAACTGTCTTGTGGCACTTCATACTTTAGATTGTCATCAGCATAATGCACCGGAATCACTGCTTTCGGGTCAATCTGCCTAATCAAACGCGCAGCATCCGTGCCGTCCAGAGTATATCCTCCTCCGCCAACTGGAATGACGACAACGTCGACTACCCCAATCGCTTCAAGCTGGTCTTCGCTCAACTTGCCCGCGATATTACCAAGAAGGACCATACTGATATCTCCTACAACGATACGATACATTGTCGTACCCGCTCTTTCAGACTCAGCATCAATATGCCGCATCGCCGGAATACCTCTAATCGAGAAATCACCTATTTCATACTCGCCAGGACCCTCGATAGTAAGGCGAGTATCGGATGACCCGGAGAGGAGCCTTGGCTCAGTGCCCAGCTCAACCATATCTTTGACATTCAAATCTTTCAGGCCCACCACTGAAAGATTAGCGTCGGACACTAGTTTCAGGCCTTTAGTCGCAACGACAATGCTGTTTCCGCCTTTATATTCAATATCAAACATTATTTCTTCTCCCCTTTATCAGCCGCTTTTAATGTATTTTCTGCATCAACCAGCACTAAATGTTTACCACCTAGAATCCCAGTTATGAACTTATCACGTATGCTGAGCCGGTAGTAAAATTCATCATAACTAAGAACTGTATAATTGAGCTCCCTGCCCTCAAGTGCCTCAATCTCTTTTACTACTTTTTTGAGCTTCGCCGGCAAAACAGTGCCTACCAGAAGCAAATCTATACTTGAAGTTGATCCTTGAACGAGCACTCCTGCGGCAATAGCAACACTCAGCGATGGCAATTCATGCAGAAGTTCGTGCCACGACCCGCCGTCGCTCCTCGTTGTCAGCGGTCTATCTGAGCCTCCAGTAAACATAGCTTTTAGGGCGACATAATGTTCGTAGCGTTGATTGACTTCGTAATAGAGCTTGTTATCGGCACTAGCGCTGGTTATAACGCCGATTTCCAGCATATTCGCAAGTTCACGACGTACTGAATTAATTTGTTCATCAATAAGCCTGGTAATCTCGCGCACGTAAAAAGACTTCCCTTGATTACTTAGAAAGAGATGGAGAAGTTTTACTCGCGTTTTTGATCCGAATAGTGCGTCAATCATAGTTCTCTTATAGAATAACTTTCGTGTTCTACTATGACAATAGTACCATGATTCCTAACAAGCGGCGAGTAACTCCTGTAAATAACGTTTCGCATCGTCCTTAGTGTGCCATACGATGTGAGGATTACGACGAAACCACGTGAGCTGACGTTTTGCGAGAGCCCAATCTAAAGAAGTAAATCTTTCCTTTGTCTCCTCTAAGCTGGCATTGCCATCCAGGTATGACTGGATAAGTGGGTAAATGTTGCCTGTCATCGACTCATGCTCCCAACCATACTTTTTGCCCAATATTCTTGCCTCTTCAACAACAGGCTGTGTAAATATTTGTTCACTCCGATCGCCTATTCTCCGCCTTAAAACTGTTCTTTCTGTAGCTATTCCTACAATATAACAGTTTGGGATGAGTTTCGTATCACCCCTTACATTTTGTCCGTGTCGTTCGATAGCACGTACGACATAGCGCTTGTTCTGCTTATTTTCGGGCAAAGGTATGTTACTTTTTTTACAATAGTCATGAAGTTGTTCAAGACTCAGTTGCTCTAAGGACTTTCGCTTGCTTTCGTCGCTTTTTAAACCAAGTTGATAATCAAAAATAACCGAATTGACGTATAGTCCACTTCCGCCCACCAGGAGTGGAACTTTTCCTCTGGCGCGTACGTCAGCGATTTTCTCGTTAGCATATTTTTTGAAGTCGGAGACAGTAAACTTCTCGCTCGGATCCACGAGATCCAGCCCCCAATGAGGTACTCGTAAACGCTCCGCCGCCGTAGGCTTGGCCGTCCCGATATCCATATCCCTATAAACAGTCCGGCTGTCAGCGCAAATGATCTCGCCCGACATTTGCTCGGCCAGCTCTATGGCTAAAGCCGTCTTACCACTGGCTGTCGGACCGATAATTACAATAAGCGGTGGTTCGGCTCGTTCCATTCCGGTCGCCATCGTCGTTCTCCAAAATTCTTTATACGCCACTCTTCGTCGCATTCAATACCGTCTTGTTCTAGTAGCTGTCGCTGCGCCTCTTGCCCACCCCAGAAGCCTACGGCCAGGCCACCCTGAGCATTGACGAGCCTGTGCCACGGTAAGTTCTCTGGGCCAGCATGAGCAATGCCGCCCACCACCCGAGCAGCCCTTGGACTACCCGCCATGGCTGCGAGGTCACCATACGTCGTGACCTTGTCTTGCGGCAGCTCACCCATGAGCGCATATACTCGGTCACGTAGACTGGCTAATGGCAATTCGTCCAATTTCTGCCTCCACTTGATACCAGTCTCGACAACGCACTACCTCCGCTTCCCCTCCGTTGTCGCTTTGCCATGGGTAATCACCAAACCACAGTAGATGAGGTACGCCACATCGTGCAGCCTTCTCTAGATGATGTAGATTGTCATCAATCAGTATATTAGCTTCAAGATTGCGACACACATCCCCTTTGCTGCCCTCTTGTCCTACATGCTCGATTTTACTAAAGACACCACTGAAATACCGATCTAGCATCGCAGTCGTCACCGACATAATCCGTTCCGGGCGAGCAGTTACCAAGTGGAGCTCATATTGCTCGGCTAGGCGCCGGCAAACCTCGACTGCATCAGGAAATGGTACGGTTTCGCCGTATTCTTTCGATAACTGAATGTCATAGATTCGCTCTGCTATTGTTGCCGGATCAGCCTGCCACGCCTCGTCTGCTGCACTGTATGTGTTCTCAAGCAGCACTTTAGTACTCCACTCAGTATTGTATCTGTTAACGATATGCTCCTGCGACGGAAGTAGGACATCATCACAATCAACCGCTAGTGTTAGGCGTTCCATTCTATAGCCTCTGCAGATACTCTGCTAGTTGGTCAAGTACCACTTTTTCTTCACCGGATTGAGTACGGATACTGACCTCACGCGCCTCTTTATCTTTTGGCCCAACGATTAGCTGCACCGGTATTTTCATAGCTGTAGCCTCGCGAATTTTCTTGCCAAGCGATTCGTTACGATCGTCCGTTGTGAATCTCACTTCATTATATTTGATAGGTTGCATCACTACTACCCCTGATAAAATTGTAGTTATTTCATCAACATAGTCCATGACCGTGTCATTGATAGTCAAAATCCTCACTTGCTCTGGGGCTGACCAAAAATCAAACCAGCCACCCGTGTGCTCGATATAGACACTCAGGAATCGTTCGATACTGCCAAGGAGCGCACAGTGAATCATGACCGGTCGTTGCTTGCTACCATCGTCAGCAACATACTCAAGCTCAAACCGTTCTGGTTGCACAAAGTCGAGTTGAACGGTCGCCACCTGGTGTTCGCGGCCAATAGCATCTGTCGCCATGAAGTCGATTTTTGGACCATAAAAAGCAGCCTCACCTTCTTGCTCAAAGAAATCAAGCTGATTCTTCTCTACTGCCGCCTTTAGCTGGGCCTGCGCCGAGCTCCAGAGCTCGGGGTCGCCAAGATAGGCGTCGCTATCGTCTCTATAGCTGAGGCGTACCCGTAGCCGCATGCCAATCGTCTCATACAGCTCACGAGCACTCGCAAGCAACCCATCAATCTCCTGTTCTATCTGATCAGGACGGGCAAACACATGGCTATCGTCTTGAGTGAGTGAACGCACACGGTTCAGACCACCAAGCTCACCGGTCTTTTCGTCGCGGTAATCAGTTGTTGTCTCAAGGAATCGCACCGGCATATCGCGGTAGCTACGCGGCTGAGAGATGTAAATCTGTGCATGATGCGGACAGTTCATTGGTTTCAAGGCCATCTTGTCGTCAGTTTCCTGGCTGGTGACAAGAAACAGTTCGTCACCAAATTTCGCCCAATGCCCCGAGACTTCATAAAGAGCGGTTTTGGTAATATTAGGTGTCCATACCTTTGTAAAACCTCTTGCTTC